>CAYNQP010000069.1:0-11439 GCA_964399325.1 uncultured Pirellulales bacterium | reverse complement strand
CCCTTGACGATGTCGTTGCCGGCACCACCGGTGGCGTGGTCGTTGCCGCCGCCGGCCGATATCCGGTCGTCGCCGTCGCGACCGTCGAGCACGTCGTTGCCGCCCTTCTGTTCGCCGATGACGTCGCCGAAGATGATGTCGTTGTCGTCGAGCCCGTAGACAATGTCGTTGCCCGCGCCACCGATAAGCTGGCTGCCGATCGGCGAGCCGCCGATGTAATCGTCGCCGAGAACTCTCCCTGCGGCGTAGCAGTCGAGCATCTCGCCGAAGGCGTCGTTAAGCCCTGCAAAGCCGCCGGTCTGGCTCACTCCCAGGACCCTCCCCGTCGAGTAGCACTGGGACAACTGCCCGCCGTTGGACCCTATGAAGCCGCCTATCTCTCTATAGCCCGACACATTGCCGGTGGCGTAGCAACGGGATATCGTTCGCCACTCGTAGCTGCCTATCAGACCGCCAACCGAGTTGATTCCCGACACGCGCGTGCCGGTGTGGCAGTCCTCGATGGTGCGTACGATCGGCATGGCGGTCCACCCAGGCCCGCCGATGAGCCCGCCCACGGAGTTGCGTCCCGCGACGCGGCCCCCCTCGGCGTAACAGTTGACAATAGTCCCGCTGAAAAGGCAGCCGACCAGGGAGCCAACATAGTCGCCTGTCCCCGCCGTCAGCGCATCGATGTTGGGGTCGATGAGGCCCAGATCCCTGATGGTGACGCGATCCGACAGATCATAGACATATCCAAAAAGGCCGATGTTGTTCTGTATCGCCCCACCCAGGATATAAGTGGCATTGGAAATCGTGTGCCCATTTCCATCAAAGGTTCCCTGGAAAGGTCCGTCCAGATCGGTCCCAATGGTACGGAAGTTGGTCTTCGTCGATCGGCCCAGATCGATGTCGGCCATGAGCCTGAAGTGCTTGTCCCAGTGGTGGGGGGTGGTCCCGAGGTCGTAGAGCTGCTGGGGCGTATAGATCAGATAAGGACTGTCGGCCGTGCCGCTGCCGCCGCCGTACTGAGCGTGGGCAGAGACGGTGAACAGGCACGTGATCGATGCGAAAATCAGAGTTCTCATGGTCTTATCCTCCGCAAATGTGCGTCCGCAATCTTGAAACCGTCACATCTTCATATTACTCTTGCTCTACAGGCAGCTCCCACCATAAGCGTGGATAGTCCTGTCCTTCGTCAATCCTCCAGGCATCGTCCGTGCCGTTGGCCATCTCGCCGACGAAGTCCCAGCCCGCCGTCAGGAACGTCAACACCGTGCGCATCTCGGCGGTCGTCTTGCCCGTGCCGCCGGCGCTGGTTGTCTGACCGCTCGTGTCTATGTCCCAGAATGAACTATTGACGACACTTTCGGCTTGAAATGGGCCTGCCGTCATCGAACCGACGAGCCCGCCTACCTCTGTTTCACCTGTGCCCCGCCCGCCGGCGTAACAGGTGTTGATCGTCCCCTGATTGGCACCCACGAGTCCGCCCACCTGAAAGATACCTGAGACCGGCCCGACGGCGTAGCAATTGACAATCGTGCCGTCGGCGTTCATTCCCACCAGCCCCCCGCTCGCGAAGCCACCCTGCACGGCAGCCGTCGAATAGCACTCGGTGATCGCCCCGTCGCCCCACCATCTTCCGGCCAGCCCTCCGATTTCGCTGGTTCCCTCGACTGTTCCCGATGACCAGCACCTGGACAAATCGTCCCTCCCCGACCACACCTCGCACTGGCCCACCAATCCGCCCACGTACTGCGCGCCGCGAACGTGCGCGACACTCCAGCAACCATCGATGCGTCCATCGCCGAACTCGCCGACCAGGCCGCCCACGGGCGAGTATCCCTGCACATCACAATGCTGCACATAGCAATCGCACAAAGCGTGCGGGGTCGGCATGTTGTGCATGGGAGCGGCGCCTATCAGTCCGCCTGCGCGATTCGCGCCCTTGACCGTTCCTCCCTTGACATAGCAGGAAGACACGTTCCCGTGGCTCAGGTAGCCCACGAGCGCACCGACCCCGATATTGGATGGTGACTGGACATTGGGATCGATCAACCCCAAGGCCCTTATCACTTCCACTGCCTCATTCGACCATGGAGAATCGCCCACCAGGAGAGGTCGAACGAACCCGAACAACCCCGCCGGGCTCAAGCCAGTCTCCCGAATCACCAGATGTGATATCGTGTGGCCATTGCCGTCGAAATGCCCCGAGAACGGACGTTGACCGTAGATGCCTATGGGCTTTACCGTCTGCGACTCGTCCGGCCCCTCGTAGGCACTCATGTCCAGATCGCTCATCAGCTTGAAGTGCTTGTCCCAGTCGTCAGGCTCGGCGCCGATGCCATGCAGATGCTCGGCTGTATAGATCCGGTAAGGATTTCTGGGCGCGCCGGTGCCGCCGCCGTATTTGAGGGGCTCCCACCACAGGCGCGGATAGTCAAGACCTTCGTCAATCCACCAGATATCGTCGGTGCCGTTGGTCGTCTCGCCGACGAAGTCCCAACCCGCGTCGAGGAACGTCGCGGCCGTCTGCATCTCGGCGGTGGTCTTGCCCGTGCCGCCGGCGCTGGCCATCTGACCGCTGGTTTCGACATCCCAGAAGCAGTTGACCGCACGATCTTCTCGGCTGGCCCCGACGAGGCCGCCGGTGTCGCTTTGGCCATCGACCCTGCCGCCACTGGTGCAATTGGTCACATCGCCCCAGTTGTACCCCAACAACCCGCCGACGAACCGTTCTCCGCCAACGGCGCAAGTCGCGTAGCACTGGGTCACAGCACCGAGGAAGTTGTGCCCTGCCAGGCCTCCCACATCGTACGTGCCGGTAACGGCACCCCCCGCTACGTAACAGCCGGTAACGCTTCCGCTCCCAAGATGACCCACTAAAGCCCCGGTAGCGTCTGCCACAAACGACAACAACATGTACGCCCGGCTGTCAGGATGACCCGCCAAGAGTGCGGTCCCGCTTCCGTTGTCCGCATGCAGTAGATTGGGGCCAATCATCCCAAGGTTTCTGATTGTCGCCCCGGCCGCGTCAACATACCCGAAAAGCCCGATGTAGCCTTTGTCGGACGACCTGTACCGGAAGTTCGAGATAGTGTGGCCATTGCCGTCGAAGACACCACGGAAGGGCCTGTCGATGTAGTCATTGTGGCCCTCAATCCTATCCCCTATGACATTGAATTCGGTTCCCTGGTATTGGCTCAGGTCGATATCGGCCATGAGCTTGAAGTGCTTGTCCCAGTCGTTGGGTTCGGCGCCGATGGCGTTCATCTGCTCCGGCGTCCATATCTGGTAGGGGCTGTTAGGCTCGCCCGTGCCGCCGCCGTATTTGCGGCGGGCGGTGGCCTCGATGCTGAAGAGGAAGAAATCGGCACTGCCGGGCGGCGGCATGGTCTCGCCGCTGAGGTGGGCCAGGTCGTCCCTGAAGGTCAGCGTGATATCGATGCTACTGCCGTCACTGGTTCGGCCCCGGAAGATGTAGGCCCCACTGACGGTCAGCATGCCGGGCAGGGTGGTCAGGGCGAAGACCTCGTTGGGGTCCAGGGTCAGCCGGGGGTCGCTGTCGTCAGTGGCGTTGGCGTCGACGCGCAGAAACACCGCCTCAGCCGCGTTGGGATCGATGGAGAGCTGGAACGAGCCCTCGACGGTGTAGGTGCGGTTGACGCCGGCGATGCCGCCGGTCTGGGTGATGGTGCTCTGGTCGGGGAGGAATACGTAAGTGCTTGTCTGGGCAGAGGCTGCGACATCGTCGGCACCTGCCTGGGCCGGGCGGTTGTTGGAGATGCCGCAGGCCAGGCATAGGGCCAGGACGACCATCGGCAAGCTGACAGGCTTACGCCTGATTGCGCTTGCCGCTGCCACGCGGGGCGGGTGGTTTGCGGAAATACGATGGGGACGTCCAAACGGATTTACGGTCTTGCTTGCGTAGCTCATTTCGCTCTCCCTTTCGCCAAATGGTCCCCTACATGGTCCGAACCGGCCCAAATCGGGGTGAATCCTGTCCTCAATCCATTCCTGCCATAGCCGGGGGTAGTCCTGCCCGCGACGTCATTCCTCCACCGCTTTCCACCACAACCGCGGATAGTCTTGCCCTTCGAGAATCCACCAGATATCGTCGGTCCCGTTGGCCGTCTCGCCCACGAAATCCCAGCCGGCTTCCAGGAAGGTGCCGGCCATCTGCATCTCGGCTGTGGTCTTGCCCGTCCCGCCGGCACTGGTCGTCTGGCCCAAGGCCTGGATGTCCCAGAAAGAGTTTGTTGTCATGCCACGATCCCAATCACAAGAGCCTACCAGGCCGCCGACCTTATTGTTGCCGTTGACCGCACCGGTACTGTAAGAGTTGGTCAGACTGCCCTTGTTGTAGCCGATCAGGCCACCGATATCTTCCTGGCCGCTGACCGCGCAGGTGCTGTAACAGTGGGTCACGGCGCAAGTGCAGTCGCCCACGAGTCCCCCCACGATGGCATCCCCGGCAACGGTACCACCCACTACGTAGCAGTTGGCGACGCGTGCGCCTCCGAAAGAACCCACCAGCCTTCCCACCAGAGCCGCAACGTAGCTGCCGCCTTCGACATTCACATTAGGATCAATCAGTCCCACATTCTTGATCTCCGCAGCATAGACAGGGTCAGGAACAGGGCTGGCGACATATCCGAAGATTCCGATGCCTGTTCCGCCGGTGGAACTGTAGGTGAAGTTCGAGATGGTATGGCCATTGCCGTCAAATACGCCGCGGAAGGGAGTGCCAGGGTAGTAGTATCCTGTCCCTATGATATTGAAGTCGGTCGCCTTGTATTGGCTCAGATCGATGTCGGCCATGAGCTTGAAGTGGCTGCCCCAATCATTGGGGTCGGCACCGATGGCATTCAACTGCTCGGCGGTGTAGATCAAGTAGGGGTTGTCGGGTCTTCCCCATCCGCCTCCATATCCAAACGGGATACCTGGTCTTGGCGTATGACGTGGGTAGTCGCGACCCTCGTCGATTTCCCAAATGTCTTTGGTGCCGTTGGCGGTCTCGTTCGCGAAATCCCAGCCTGCCTCGAGGAACGTCGCGGCGGACTGCATCTCGGCGGTTGTCTTGCCGGTTCCGCCGTCGCGGACAGCCAGTCCGCTGATCTCGATATCCCAGAAGGAATTGGCGACGTCTCCAGCCTTGTACCCGATCAGGCCGCCCACATTGGTATCGCCATTGACCGGGCCCGTGGAGTAACAGTTCATGATCCTCCCGTTTCGGTAGCCGTCGGCAGCATTCTCCCCTGCCAACCCTCCGACAGCGGAAGTGCCGGTGACGCTAGCTCTTGCGTAGGAGTCTACGATCGTGCCCCGATTGACGCCCGCAAGTCCTCCCACGCCTTCCCTGCCGGTAACGGTTCCCGTTGCGTAGCAGCGCGCGATCTTGTCGTCGGTCAAGACGTATCCTACCAGACCTCCCACTTGGTTGTACCCGCTGACAGTTGTGTCGGCGTGGCAATCTGAGATGATGGAGCCCCACAAGATGCAGGATCCGACCAAGCCGCCGACACGATGGGACCCGCCGATCCTCCCACCCCTGACATAGCAGTTGTGGACTGTCCCGTACAGTTCGCCGGCCAACGCACCGCTGGGAGAGGCCCACTGTATGAGGGGGTCGATCAATCCGAGATTTGCAACCACGCCGCGCTGAGCCCCTGTATGGTGTCCAACACGCCCGAAGAGCGGGTAGACAAGATGCGAGACGGTGTGTTCGTTGCCGTCGAAGACGCCCGTGAACTCTGGGATGACGTACGGTTTGTATGTGGCGCCCGCCAGGTCGATGTCGGCCATGAGCCTGAAATCCTGGTTCCAGTCGGCGTGGTTGGTCCCGATGGCGCTGATCTGCTCGGGCGTCCAGATCTGGTAAGGGTCCTCCGCGGTGCCGGTTCCGCCGCCGTATTTGCGGCGGGCGACCGCGTCGATGCTGAAGACGAAGAAATCGGCGCTACCGGGGGGCGGGGTCGTCTGGCCGTTGAGGTGGGCGGAGTCGTCTTTGAAGAACAGCGTGAGCTGGACGCTGCTGCCATCGCTGATCCGGCCCTGGAAGACGTAGGCCCCGCTGGCGGTCAGCGCGCCGGTCAGGGTGGTCATGTTGAAGACTTCGTTGGGGTCGAGGCGGCTATAGAAGTCGCTATAGTCGATGGCGTTGGCGTCGACGCGCAGGAACGTCGCCGTGCCCGCGTCGGGGTCCACAGAAAGATGGAACTGCCCTTGCAGCCAGTAGGCTCGGTGGACGCCGGCGATGCCGCCGGTCTGGACCAGGGAGCTTTGGTTGCCGTCGAATACGCAAATGCTTGTCTGGGCGTTGGTTGCGACTTCGCTGGCGTCGTAGGCCCTGCCCGCGTGGCTGGCGAGAATGCTGAAGGTCAGACCAAGGGCCAGGACCATCGGCAAGCTGACAGGCTTACGCCTGATTGCGCTTGCCGCTGCCACGCGGGGCGGGTGGTTTGCGGAAATACGATGGGGACGTCCAAACGGATTTACGGTCTTGCTTGCGTAGCTCATTTCGCTCTCCCTTTCGCCAAATGGTCCCCTACATGGTCCGAACCGGTCCTGAATCGCGGAGGCGAGAGATCCGCAGCGCCGCTCGCTTCGCGCTGACTCGACCCGTAGGATACCAAAGATGCCTGGTTTTGTCAATCGCTTGGCGCGATTCGCAGCAAATCGAATACGAACTATCAGCAAAGGCCATCTTGACGTAAACGCGTTATTTGACTATATTAAGGGGCTGTACCGATTTCGGATTCTGGATTTCCGAAGGCGGATTTAAGGTCCAGCCAACAACATCAGCGAAGTAGGGTGGGGCTTGCCCCACCGCGACAGGGTCGGCGCGCCAAGGCTCGCTGTACGGGAACGAATGCCATGTTGAAGAGAACGCACAATTGCGGCCAGCTTCGGCTGGAGGATGCCGGCACGAAGGTGGTGCTGGCCGGATGGGTTCAATCGTATCGAGATCACGGCAATCTGGTCTTCTTCGATCTGCGCGATCGCGAGGGACTGACGCAGTTGGTCTTCGATCCCGAGAGCGCGCCCGAGCCGCACCGGCTCTCGCGCACGATTCGCTGCGAGTGGGTCCTCGCTGCGACCGGCTTGGTGCGCCCGCGCGGCGAGGGGCTGGAGAACCCCAAGCTGGCCACGGGGCAGATCGAGATTCTCGTGGAGACGCTCGAGGTTCTCAACGTGGCCAAGACGCCGCCGTTCGAGCTCGACGCCGCGACTAAGACCAATGAGGAAACCCGGCTGACCTATCGCTACATCGATCTGCGCCGGTCCGAGATGCAGCAGCGGCTCAGGGTCCGCCATCGCGTCACGACGCTGGCCCGGCAGTACTTCGACACGCTCGGCTTCTGGGAAATCGAGACGCCCATGCTGGCCAAGAGCACGCCCGAAGGCGCGCGCGACTTTCTCGTGCCCAGCCGGTTGGTGAAGAACTGCTTCTACGCCCTGCCCCAATCGCCGCAGTTGTTCAAGCAAATCCTCATGGTTAGCGGCATGGACAAGTACTTTCAGATCGTGCGCTGCTTCCGTGACGAGGACCCGCGGGCCGACCGCCAGGCGGAGTTCACCCAGATCGACGTCGAGATGAGCTTCGTGGACACCGACGATGTGATCGACGTTCATTCGAACCTCGTGGCGCGGGCGTGGAAGGAGATCCTGGGCGTCGACGTCAAGCTGCCCATACGCAGGATAACGTACGCCGAGGCGATGGCCGATTACGGGACGGACCGCCCGGACCTGCGCTTCGGCCTGAAACTCCAGGACATTTCCGACATCGCCAAACAGACCACGTTCAAGGTCTTCACCTCGTGCATCGAGAACGGCGGCATCGTCAAGGGTCTGTGCGCCGCGGCCGGCGAAACCTATTCCCGCAGCGATATCGAGAAAACGCTGACGACGCTGGTGGCCGATTACGGCGCCAAGGGACTGGCGTGGTTCAAGGTCAAGATGGAAAACGGCGCTACCACGCTCATTGGGGGCATCGGCAAGTTCTTTAACCCGGAGTTGCAGCAGCAGTTGATCGAGCGTTTCGACGCCAAGGACGGGGACGTGCTGCTGTTCGTGGCCGACAAAGAGACGGTCGTCAATAAGGCGCTGGCGCCGCTGCGGTGCCGGATCGGCAAGGACCTGAAGCTGTACGATCCCAAGAGTTTTGAATTTGTGTGGGTTGTGGACTTTCCGCTGTTCGACTGGAACGAGGATGAGAAGCGATACGATTCACTGCACCATCCGTTCACGGCACCGGTGCCTGAGGACTTGCCCAAGCTCGAGAGCGATCCGGGCCATATCCGCTCGCAGGCGTACGACATCGTCGTCAACGGCAGCGAGATCGGCGGAGGCAGCATTCGTATCCACCGGCCGGAGGTGCAGCAGAAGGTCTTCGACCTGCTCAACATCTCGCGCGAACAGGCCGAGGACCGGTTCGGCTTCTTCCTGAAGGCTCTCGACTACGGCGCGCCGCCGCACGGCGGGATCGCCTTCGGCCTGGACCGACTCGTCATGCTGCTGACGGGTACGGAGAACATTCGCGACGTCATCGCGTTCCCCAAGACCCAGCGTGGCCAGTGCCTGATGACCGACGCGCCCAGCGAGGTGGATCAGAAGCAGCTCGACGAGTTGAACCTCCGTATGCAGAAGCATTTACACGCGGTGGAGCAGAAGCCGGAGCAGTCGTAGTCTCAGTGTTCCAAGAGGGTAATTGCCGGCGGTTCGGCCCGGCCCCGGGAGATTTCCTGCCCATATTTGCCGACGCCGCGTTGAAAAAAGCGTCCAAAACGTGTATGAATGGGGTCAGCGCCCAGGCTGTCGCCTGCTGTCTGAGATGATCGATCCGGCGCGGCACAACAGGAGGCCCCTAATGACATGGTCGTTTTGATTTATGCGTATCGATCCGGGCAAGATCCTTCAACGCGTCCTGCGGTTTCTGCACCTGACCCCGCTGTCACTGGCGGAGAAGTGCAGGATTATGTTCGGTGCGGCGGTGCTGTTCAGCCTGATCATCGCCCTGCTCATTCCCTACATCTGGATGCGTCAGCTCACCAAGAAGGTGTTGCTGGACACCAATAAGGCGCGGGTCGAGTCCGTTCTGTTGCGTTTCCATTTCCAGTTGGAGGCCGCGGCCGAGATGGCACGGCCGGAGCTGAACAATCGCGGCGCAGCCAAGGATCCTAACGAGCCCGGAGTGCTCTGGATTCCGCTTTACAAGAACGACGGGCCGGAAGGCCTGCCGCAGCTTACCGCCGCCCAGAGAAGACTGGCCGAAAGGCTCAAAGAAGACGAGGCGCGCCACGACGACATCAAGCTGGGCCGCAGCGCGGGCGTGCTTCAGAGCGACTATGTGCGTTTGTTTCGGGCGACGGAGGGCTGCGTCGGTTGTCACAACCCCCAAGGCTCGGGCGTGCCGTTTTCGCTGAATGAGATCGTCGGGGTCGGCGCCGTCCAGACGCGCGGGATCGGCAGCAACTACCGGAAGACGATCTTCCTCAATCGCATTTGGATCATCATGGCCGGGCTGATCGGCGGGACCGGCGCGATCGTGGCGTTCTATTGGATCACGCAGCGCGTGATCCTGCGGCCCATCCGGCAATTGCGGGCGTTGGCCAACAACGTCGCCGAAGGTAATCTGGAGGTCAGAAGCTCGATCGTCACGGGCGATGAGTACGAAAGACTTGCGGCGGCATTCAATCACATGCTCGACAACCTCCAGGGCGCCCAGGAAGAACTGCGCGAGGCGAACCGCCAACTCGACGGAAAGATTGCCGAGCTTTCCGAGCGCAATATCGAGCTGTTCAAGGCCAACAAGCTCAAGAGCGAGTTCCTGGCGAACATGTCACATGAATTCAGGACGCCGCTAAACGCTATTTTGGGTTTCGCGCAGGTCCTGCGCGAGAAACCGGGCTTACTGCGGCGGGACAAGGGACAGCACTACGCCGAGAACATCATCACCAGCGGGAACCGGCTCCTGAACATGATCAACGACCTTCTGGCCCTGGCCAAGACCCAAGCGGGGAAGATGGAGCTTCATGTCGAGAAGGTGTCACTGCCCCAATTGTGCGAGTCGCTGGCCGCTTCATTCTCGCTGCTGGTGAAGAAGAAGAAGATCAAGATGCGTACGCAGGTGGATTCCGACGTGCCGATCGTTGCCACTGATGCGGGCAAGGTCCAACAGATTCTGTACAACTTTTTGAGCAACGCGGTGAAGTTCACCCCGCCGCGCGGCCAGATAGAAATTCGCGCTGGGATACTGGACGGCAAGATGGTGCGTCTCGCCGTCAGTGACACGGGCTGCGGTATTGCGGACGCGGACAGGGCGGAGATCTTCGACAAGTTCCGGCAGGTGGACGGCTCTTTGACACGGGAGACGCCCGGTAGTGGATTAGGTTTGGCGATCAGCAAGGAGTTGGCGCACATGTTGGCTGGCTCCATCGGCCTGGACAGTGAGGTTGGGGTCGGCTCGACCTTCTGGCTCGACATCCCGGTCCAACTGCGAACGGGTGTTGCCGGTGACCCATCATCCGAAATCCGAAATCCTTAGAGGGAGTGATTCATGCAGGCGCAGCAAGACAGGCACTACGGCCTTGGCGGCAAGCATAACCTTGAGTGGAGTTGTGGGATCCCAAGTGTGCCCCACATCACCATGCTTGTCATGCTGGCATTCTCGCTTCCGGCTCACGCCGCGGCCTCGCGCCAGACGCATCCGTTCTCGGTTCACGATATGCTGGCGATGGATCGGATTTCAGATCCGCAGGTCTCGCCCGACGGCCGGTGGGTCGTCTTCGCGGTCCGCCAGACCGATCTCGACGCCAACCAGGGGCGGACGGACCTCTGGCGGGTGTCCACCGACGGCACGGGCCTGCGCCGGCTGACCTCGCACGCCGAATCTGACTCGAACCCCCGATGGGGCCCGGACAGCCGGACCGTCTGGTTTGTCTCGGGGCGCTCAGGGACGTCTCAGGTGTGGCGCATTCGGATCGACGGTGGCGAAGCCGAGCAGGTGACTGATGAGCCGCTGGACGTGGGCAATCTGCTGGTCTCGCCCGACGCCAAGAGCATCGCGTTCACGATGGAAGTCTTCCCGGACGGCAAGACCGTAGCCGAGAGCAAGAAGAGACTCGACGAGATCGAGCAGAGCAAAGCGACGGGCCGTGTCTACGAGCAGTTGTTCGTGCGTCACTGGGACACGTGGGCCGACGGGCGGCGCTCGCATCTGTTCGTCAAGCCCGTTCCCGACGGCGAGGCGGTCGATGTAATGATCAGCGCGGATGCCGACACGCCGTCGAAGCCATTCGGCGGCCCGGAAGAAATCATGTTCACGCCCGACGGCGGAGGGGTCGTCTTCAGCACGAATAGTGCCGGACGAGAAGAGGCGTGGTCCACGAATTTCGATCTCTACTGGGCCCCTGCCGATGGGTCGGCGACGCCGAAGTGCCTGACGGAGGAAAGCAAGGC
>CAYNQP010000068.1:0-11460 GCA_964399325.1 uncultured Pirellulales bacterium | reverse complement strand
CTCCGGTGTGACCATCGCCACGGTCACCGTCTCCGCTTTGTTGCTCGTCGTCCTGATGGGTCGGGGCAACACCAGCGGTCCGGCCGCGGCCATCATCATCGGCAGCGTCGTCTGCTGCGCGGCCGCCATCGCCGGGGACAACATGCAGGACCTCAAAGCGGGGCAGATCGTAGGCGCGACACCGTGGAAACAGCAGGTGATGCAGATGGTCGGCACCGCCGCCGGCGCGGTTGTTATTGCCCCGGTCTTGATGCTGCTCTACCGGGCCTACGGCTTCGCAGGCCAGCCCGATGCCGGGCCCGATGCCCTCTCGGCCGTCCAGGCCAACCTCATGGCCTCGGTCGCACGAGGGGTCTTCCAAGGCGATCTGCCCTGGACCTTCGTCTTCATCGGGATGGGGATTGCCGCCGGCGTCATCGCGCTCGATCAGTATCTCAAGCGTATCGGCAGCTTGTTCCGGACGCCGGTGCTGGCCGTGACCATCGGCATCTACCTGCCGCTGGAACTGTCCGTGCCGATCTTCGCCGGCGGATTGATCCACCACGCCTGCAAGCTCTTCCATCGCCGGCACGGCACACCGGCCGAGAAGGCCGAAAGCTCCGCCCGCAACGGCTTGCTCTTCGCCTCAGGCCTGATCACGGGCGAAGCCCTCATGGGCATCCTACTGGCTGTCCCGATCATCATCCTCAAGCAATTCGACATCGGCATGCCGCTGCTCAATATGAACCGCCTCGTCGGCAATATCCTCGCCGGCCTCGGCCTTGAACTACCCTTCACCCTGCCCGTCGGCCAAGTCCTCGGCACCGTCCTGCTGCTCGGCGTCATCTACTGGCTCTACCGCGTCGCCCGAGGCCCCAGGACATCTGCGTAGCGAGCGGGAGCAGGCGAGATGCTGCCTCTTCTGCGTTGACCGCGATCTTATAGGACATGCCTGTCTTTGGACGAAATACTAATCTAGTGCTAAAATCTTTCAGATTAGTATTTCCATCTGTGCTACGCGTCGATATACTAAAAATGAACATATTAGTACATGCTTAGTATATCCCTAAGTCTGGTTTTTCCAGGGAGATCGGGTCATGAAAGTACCCAAGAGGCTGCCTGATATCTATGAAATGCTCCAACAAATCGCGGACCCTAAACGCATGATGGAAATCCTGGGTCTCGGTGCTAGAGTATCCGTAAGCGACAAGTATCTCCACTGGGACAAGCTACAGTACCACACGCCGCCCGATGGATTTTCACGCGAAGAGTGGTGGGCCGCTCTGAAGCTGAGGCGACTTCAGCAATCCAACCCCGTGCAGTTGGAGGATGCGAAAGGCAAGCCGTTCAAGTACGCGATGGTTGATCCGATTCCTGAAAGGCTCCAGAAAATCGACCAGGGGGCGGGTGGATCTATCAGCATGCCAGATCAGATTACGAATCCAGAGACAAGGGACCAGTATTACGTCAGTTCATTGATTCAAGAAGCTATCACGTCAAGCCAACTCGAAGGTGCGGCCACAACACGTGAGGTCGCCAAAGAGATGATTCGCGCCCAGCGGACGCCGTACGACAAGAGCGAGCAAATGATCCTCAACAATTTTCGCACTATGCAGAGGATCGGAACCCTCAAGAACAAGCCCCTCTCCAAAGAGGTCATCCTTGGAATCCACCGGATCATCACGGAGAAGACTCTGGATGATAATTCGGCCGCGGGCCGGTTCCGCCGAGCGGACGAACAGATAGTGGTTGGTGACATGTTTAACGAGGTTTTTCACAGACCACCGCCGGCTGAGCAGCTTGACGACCGAATGGCAGCAATGTGTGACTTCGCCAATGGTGGTAAGGCTTCTGAGAAATTCGTGCATCCCGTTATTCGCTCGATCATCCTGCACTTCTGGCTTGCGTATGACCATCCATTCGTCGACGGCAATGGACGTGTAGCGAGGGCCCTGTTCTACTGGTCAATGTTGCGTCACGGCTACTGGCTCTTTGAGTTTGTCTCGATCTCGCAGATCATTCTCAGAGCCCCGATCAAGTATGGACGCGCTTTCCTCTATACGGAGACCGATGACAACGACCTCACATATTTCATTATACAACAATTGGATGTCATTCGTCGAGCGATGAAAGAGTTGCACGACTATATCCAACGGAAGACCACTGCGCTGCAGGCCGTTGAGAGTAGGCTGCGCGGCATGACAGGACTCAACCACCGACAACAAACCCTCATCAGCCATGGCCTCCGTCATCCGCAGCAGCGTTATACGTTCAAGTCGCATCAGATGAGCCACCGTGTTGTTTACCAAACCGCCAGGACTGATCTAATCGACTTGGAGAATCGAGGTCTCCTAAGCAGCCGTAAGGTAGGCAGGACTTGGTATTTCACACCCGTCTCTGACCTCGAAGCGAGGTTGGCGCAACTGGATTGAGGTCGGCCGCGAGGGAAGGTTCTCTTGCGTTTGTCGGCTCGCTGGGCCATAATGGCGCTGACCGCTATGCTGGTGCGGATAGCGCTTAGAGATGGAGCAGATATCATGCGTATTCTCGCAGGCGTCATTGTTCTCTTGCCGCTGGTGATCGGCAGCAGCGAACCATGTCCGGAGCCGAACTACCCGAGCGTCCAGGAGTGTCCCTTCCCGATCGATCCGAATCTGGTGACCGGCAAACTGCTGGGCTGGCTGCGTGTCGAGGTGGGCCGAGCCCTGACGGACACACGCGTGTGGTGCGATCCGGACGGCGACCCGGCCGTGGTGGAGGTCCTTTCGGGCCCCGAGGGCGTCAAGCTGGTCAACAGGCCCAAGACCGGTTCATACACCATTCTTTGGACGCCGCGGCAGCCCATGACAACAGCCCTGGTTTTGCGCGTGACGGACAACCCCGGGAGAGGCGAGGCAAAGAGCGACACAGGCACCATCCTGATCCAGGTCCTCCCGCCGCAAAGTCGCCGCGCCGCCAAGCCCTGCGGGGGCCAGCCACGATAGCCGACCTGCCCTGTGCCATAGACAACAGCGCCTGTGTTGATCGGCTTGGGCCGGTGGTTTGCGATTCTTGCTACTGGGTCGCCGGCGCCGGTTCGGGCACGGGTGACTGCGGCGCGGAGAAATCCACCTTGGGGACCTCGGTTTTGGCCTGCTCACTGGCTTCGAACGGCGCACGGGTCTCGACGCCGGCCTTCTTGCAGAAGAACGGGCCGAACAGCGACCGCGCGTAGGCATTCAGGTTCTTGACGGTCTCGTTGTACCGCGTCCGCGCGACCGAGATGCGGTTCTCCGTGCCTTCGAGCTGGTCCTGCAGGGCCAGGAAGTTCTGGTTCGACTTGAGCTCGGGATAGGCTTCGCGCAGCGCCAGGATATTGGGCAGCAGACCGCTGAGCATGTTCGAGGCCTGCATCTTGCCTTCAGGGTTCTGAGCGTTCATATACTTCGTGCGGGCCTCGGCGATCTGGCCGAACACGACCTGCTCCTGCTGCACCACGCCCTTGACCGTCCCGACAAGTTGCGGCACGAGATCGAAGCGGCGTTGCAGTTGCGCATCGACGTTCCCCCAGGCCTCTGTGACGGTCACGTCCAGCCTGACGGCCTTGTTATAGCCCGCCCTGTACCACATGAACACGGCGAGGCCCGCCAGCAACACGACCACGAGAATCCCGATGACAAACACCGCGACGAGCGAGCCCGCACTTCCCCGATTTCTCATGCTGTTCATCTCTCAGTCCTCTTGTATGTCCGCATTCGTTTCACTACCAACCGCCGCCGGCGCCGCCACCGCTGAAGCCACCGCCACCACCGCCGCCGAACCCACCGAAACTGCCACCAAAACCACCAAAGCTGCCCCCGAAGCTGCCGCCGCCATACGAGCCGCTGCGCCCGTAACCGCCGTGGCCGCCAAAGCCTCTGAACATGAACGGCAGGAAGAACCATCCCAGGCCCATGCGACCGCCCCCGCGTCCGCCCATGCTGCCTACCATGAAGATGATGAAGAGCAGGAACATCAGCGTGCCGCAACAAGGCGCTCGGCCACTTCGTCCAGTCGGCTGCGGCCGGCGCGGCAGGACTGGCATTCCGGTCAAGGTCACGCCCTGTTCGGCAGCGATTCGCGCGATGATCTGCAAGTTTACCTGATAGATTCCCTCGCTGTAGTCGTTCTTCCTCAGATACGGCACCAGGACCTCTCGCCCTGCGCGGCCGAGGTATTGATCTGTCAGGAAGCCTTCGAGTCCGCGGCCCGGCGTGAACCAGTACTTTCTGTCGGTGGAGGCAAGGACAAACAGAAAACCGTTGTCCTTGTCTTTCTGGCCCAGCTTCCATTTGTCGTGGGCCAGCTCGACAGAAAACTTCTCGATTGAGACTCCGCCGGTGCTGTCGACGGTCAGAATAATGTACTGAACGCCGGTCTTCTGCTCGAGCTCCTGGAGAATGCCATTGAGGGCGCGTTCCTGACCGGCGCTAATGACGTTGGCGAGGTCCTCTACATAATGACGCGGCTGGCTGGGCAGAGCGACCTGGCCCCATGCCGGCGCGGCGCAAGCGGCAAGCACGAGTACGGCGAACGAGAGTCGGACAAGACGCTTGTGCATCAGGCGACCTCCAGTTCGTCTACGATCTCAGCCAGCCTGTCCACCGTGGCGTAGATCGATTCGAACGCGCTTTCGATCTCCTCGCCGGTCAGTCGCGGCTTGTCGTAGCGCCAGCGTTCGGCGGCGACGACGGCATCGAGCTTCACGGAGAATTCGCCGGCGGCCTTGCGGAAGGTGGCGTCCATCGTGTTGGGTCGGTCGGCGTCCTTGAGCCAGAGCATCGCGCGCAGCAGCGGAGCGAGACCCTTGGCCGCGGCGATCAGGACGTCGCGAATGAGCTTGTTGTTGCCCGCCGAGGCGATGTAGCCCTGCCGCAGTCGGATGAGCGTCGCCTTGAGTTCGCGCTCGCATTGCAGCCGGACCTCGGCCTTGCTGAATGTCAGCGACGCGAAGGGGTCGTCGCCGAGCACGGTCCGGTGCGTCAGTTGAAAGTCGAGGAACTCGACGCCGAACACGTCGCGCGACCGGTCGATGTACGCCGCGGTCATCAGCAGCGGCGGCGAGACTCTCTTCTTGCGCATCGGCTTGGCCATCGACGCGATGGCGTTCAACGCGGCGGTCGTGTGCCGACGCAGAACGACGACCGTGTTGATGTCGCTGGCGCCGGCGCGGAAGTCGTCGGTCAAGGCGCTGCCCACGACGCTGATGCTGCCGAGATTGTCCGCGAGCGACGCCTCAAGGTGAGCGGTCAGGAGCTTCAGCGGCTCGCGAATCGCTTGCGGCACGCCTTCGGTTTTCAAATCGCTGTGTGTTTCGGTCATCGCCGTCATCCTTAACTGGGCCGGTTCTCGTTTGTGACCGTAGTGTACCGCATCGGCCGCACCCTCGCAACCGCCATGTGCCTTGCCGAGCCGCAGGTGCCAATTTGACAGTTGCGAAGGCCCGGGCGGGAGCCATTTTGTCGCCTGCGGGCCGCAGAATTGGCGTCTTATCGACGCCTCTGCTCTGGCACGCATTTTGCACATTCATACCACGGACAAACATGATCTTTGAAAGTCGGTTACATGAGTCGTGGTCAAGAGAGAAAGGAGAAACGATTATGACACTGGTGCCTTTCATAAGACGAAATAGAGGCGAATTAGCAAGACTTCACAATGAGATGGACGATCTGTTCGACGGCTTCTTCCGCGGTCTGGACAAGCCGTTCGCTGGCTACAAGGCCTGGCCCGCGCTCGACGTGGCCGAGCAGGAAGACGCGCTTGTGGTCCGCGCCGAGGTGCCCGGCTGCAAGGGCGACGACATCGACATCTCCGTCTACGGCAATACGCTGACCATCAGCGGTCAGAAGAAGGAGACCAAGGAAGAGAAAGACAAAGGCTACTACCACACCGAGAGTCTGTACGGCAGCTTCCGCAGAGAAGTCAGCCTGCCGACCGATGTGGACCCGGCCAAGGTCGAAGCCGTGTGCAAGGACGGGGTTCTGTCGATCACCCTGCCGAAGGCCGCCAAGAGCAAGGCCGTGAAGGTGCAAGTCAAAGGCTAGCGAAGCATCCGTTCGCTACGCAGCCCAGTACCAGGCAGCCGGGAGCCCGAGCGGCGCTGCCCGGCTGCTTGTCTTTTGCGCCCTGGCGCCTTCGATCCGCCCGGAAGGTAAGAGAGAAAAGACGGTGCGTGTTCCACGGAAAGCACAATTCGAGAGACACTTCTCAGGAGCGGCACGGATCATGCTTGATTCATGCGCCCCACTATGTCATCCTGAACGCAGTGAAGGATCTGGGCTGCGAGGTGGACAGCCCCGTTTGTACGAGGACCAGGGCTCTCGCGACGCTCAGAACCGTATCCGCCCGACGTGCAAGGTGAGAAAAGACCGATTTCTATGAACGCGCACGAGTTTGACAAGCGATTCGATGCCGATGGGGACGTCTCCAAGTACCTCGACATCGCGAAAGCCAGGTGGCCCGCGCAGGAACAGAGCGCCCAGGATGACATCCAGACCCAGGTGTTCAGACGCATGACCGCCGAGCAGAAGCTTCAGGCGGCTATGCAGCTCTATTGGTCCGCCCGCGAGTTAAAGGCTGCGTGGATTCATAGCCAGCATCCGGACTGGACAGGCGAGCAGGTCGAGAAAGCCGTGAGAGAGGTTTTTGCCAATGCTCGCACCTAACCTGTTTCTCGCCTTCGTTGTCCCATTGAATCGGGCCTCCATACCATATATGGTCACGGGTTCGGTCGCCAGTCTTCTCTATGGCGAGCCCCGCTTAACCCATGACGTTGATCTGGTCGTGGAACTGGCCGCCGGTGACGCCGTCCAGTTCGCCAGCGCATTCCCGGTCGAGGAATTCTACTGCCCTCCTGAGGAGGTCATCCGCGCTGAAGCGTCAAGAGAAGCCAGAGGACACTTCAATCTGATCCATCACGCCACAGGCTTCAAGGCGGACATCTATCCGATGGGCCGCGACCCCCTGCATCAGTGGGCCATGAGTCGCCGACGGGTCTTTGAGATCGAACACGCACAGGTTTGGGTGGCGCCGCCTGAATACGTCATCGTCCGCAAACTCCAGTACTATCAGGAAGGTCGCAGTCCCAAGCATTTGCGGGACATCCAGCGGATGCTCGATATCTCGCCGGAGGCTATCGACCGGGCCGAGCTGAATGCCAGGATCGTTGAACTGGGCCTGCAAGCCGCGTGGGCAGAGTTGTCGGCGCAGTAGCGACTCAAGACGTCAACCGGTCACTGGTACGCATGACTGCCGGAGAGGCTCGCAACTTGATCCCATAGTCCACCGATAGACAATCTACCCTCGGTGAGCCGAAGACAACCGGCGAGCTCTTGGCTTCTCTCCTGACTTTCTCTCCCCCTATCCATTTTGTCCTTATCACGTGGTCTTTCCCTGCCGATAACGCGCGCAGCAGCAAGTTCATGCATCCTTGATGGATACCGGGCAGTACGTTTGATTGCGGGCAATGAGAGGAAGACCCATGATCCGCCGCAGTCGTGAAGACCGCGCGTCGCCCATGTTCGACGACGACGTCCTGAGACAAATGTACGTCGAGACCGACGTGCCCTGCGACAGTTTGGTCAGTGATCCAGCCAGGTTATCGGCCTTCGCGCAAGCCTACGCAGAGCGAACGACCCAAGAGGTCGAACCGGCACAGCTTGCTCGCCGCTTGCTCGCTCTGCGCAAACTCGGCCAAGCCAAAGACGGCCTGCCGAGATTGAGACGGAAATGCAACGGGAGGAACTAATCGACCTTGGATTGTCTTATGATGGTTTGTTCTTGAGGATCTTTACTGATACATGATTGTAGTAGGAGGTTCTTATGACCGTTTTCAGATGGGAAAAGGGTGACAGGTTCGTGGAAATCGAAGAATGTCATTCCGTGGACATCAATGCTCCAGCTTTGATTGTGTCCTCCAATGCCTTCCACCCCCATATGCCTGTGCAGTGGCGAGAGCAAGTTCCTCGCTCTGACAAGCAGGCGTGCGATCAACTCATCGAGTCCGTGCGCCAGTGGGCAGAAGAGCATGGTTTCGTGGAGGTCTCAACAGTCACGTAGGGCGTGCATCGCACGCCATCTTTGTCGGAGTGGATTCGATATCGGTGGGTGCCGCCTGCTCACATCTCCTGGCAGCGGGGGCAGATGTGGGTGCCGCGGCCAGCGATCACGAGGCGTTCGAGGGTGGCGCCGCAGCGTTGGCAGGGTTGGCCGTGACGTTGGTAGGCGCGCAGTCGCCGGTGAAAGCGCCCCATGTCGCCGTAGGCGTTGCGGAAGTCGCTGAAGGTGGTGCCGCCGGCGCGAATGGCTCGGCGCAAGACGCTCTTGATCTCGCACAGCAATGTCGCCGCCTCTTCCGTCGTCAGCGACGCGCAGGCGCGGGCGGGATGGAGGCGCGCCGCCCAGAGCGATTCGTCGACGTAGATATTGCCGAGCCCCGCGATCCGCGCTTGGTCCAGCAGCAGCGATTTGACGGGCCGCGCGCCCTTGAAAATCGCGGCGAAGGTCTTCGGCTTCATGCTTAACGGCTCCGGGCCGAGAGGCGTCAAGCCGGCCGCCTCCAGCGCCGCGTCCGGAGCGTCCGGGTCCAGACTCGACAGGCACCAGACGCGCCCGAACCGTCGCGTGTCGACGAAGAGCAGTTCCGTGGCGTCCGTGAACGATATGATCAACCGCGTGTGCTTCGGCGTTGCCGCCATGCCCTTCTCCGGATGCGGCACCAGCAGCTTGCCCGTCATGCCGAGCTGAAAGACCAGGGCCTCACCGGCCTCCAGGCTGAGAATGAGCCGCTTGGCGCGCCGAGTGACACACGCCACGCGTCGGCCGGCCAGCCCGTCCAGGAACCGCCGCCAGCCCCGTCGATGCGGACCGCGCATGATGATGGGGCTACAGACCAGGATGCGCTCGATCCGTTTGCCCACAATGGTCTCGCGCAGGCCCAGCGTAATGCTCTCGACTTCAGGCAGTTCCGGCACAGCCAACTCCTTCACGACGACTCATACGCCCTGCAGAGTAGCGGGCCGGCGGCTCCAAAGCAAGCAGACGTACAAAGGGGACTACCGGTCTGCTCCCCGGCACTTTCAAGCGCCTACACCGAAGTGCTCCCGGAGCAAGGACAATGGGCATTAGGGCCAGGGCGCTCATCGCGCATGTTCGAGCTACACTTTGTCCGGCCTGGGGCCCACGAATGGGTTGCGACGTTGGGAGCGCAGTATCTCGTTGGCGGCCGCGCTGATCTTTCTGGATTCTGCCTGAGGACACCCCCTCTGCCGGCTCAATAAGGCAGAAGAAGGCCGCTTTCGGGCCGTCAGAGCGCCGGAGACCCATTTCTGACCGGATTGGACGGAACAGAACGAAGCTGCCGCGCATCTCGTAGGTATAATTGGCAGGGGTTGATGTTCTCGCACATGAACAGATGCCATGGGAAATCCCGATCGTTTTCGCTTGTTGACGGCTTTCAGGAAGCTACTCACTCTGTGGCCGATACTATTCAGGGGGCTACAACAGCGTAGCACGAACCAGTCGATTATGGCCATCCCGCTACGCCTTTGGAGGGGGCCGGGTGTCCTTGTCGGGTGGACGCGCCACTGGTAGGATTGAACGCAAAATGGCGAAACAAAGACGCAAAATGTCATTGTATGCCGCCGGCCTATTTGCGAATATAGATAAAGAGAGTAGCTCTGCGAGTGCATTTAGCACGACGCACAGCGAACCGTTGTGGCGCCGTTAATGTGGGCGGTGTCAGCAGATTGAGATGCTTGAGGGCGGAGGGGTACGTGGGTGTTGTTCTTGGATGTTGAAAGGAGACCGCAAATGCGAAGCATGCGTGTTGATTCTACGAGCAAGGGGGCAGGTCGGGCCGGGCGTACAGGGGCGTTCACGCTGATCGAGCTGTTGGTGGTGATCGCGATTATCGCCATCCTGATGGGGATCCTGATGCCGGCCCTGTCGCGCGTCCGAGAGCAGGCCCGCCAGAAGAGCTGTGCGTCGCGCTTGCGCCAGCAGGTGCTCTGCCTGAATATGTACGGCAATGAGAACGATACCAAGCTGCCTCTGCCCACCACCGGGGGAGCGTGGCTGCAGGACGTCGCGATCAACACGGTCAACTTCATGCTCCGGACCGGCATGAAGCGCGAGATGTTCTATTGTCCCTCCAATGCCAACCACCAGAAGTACAATGATTTGTTCTGGGGCTTTGGCAACAACGGCGCCGTGTGGGACGGGACCAGATTCGTGAATGTCAACAACGACAGCTTTGTCGTGTCGGGCTATGACTTCATCCTGGATACGACCCCCAGGTCTCGGGACGAGGACCCCACAACGAGGATCCGCAGGTACGAGACGGACAGCGAGAAGAAGATATGGGTCAAGTCGCTCCAGACGAAGGCTGCCTCCAGCAAGGAAGTGGTCATCGATTCGATCATGGGTTTTCGTGCGACCGGCCGGACCTGGGGTCGCAATTTTGCTGAGGTTGGGGGAGGGATTTACAGTGCGAACGGCGTGTATGATCGGACCAGCCACCTGAAGGGTGAAAGCGATCCGATCGGCGGCAACATTGGCTTCCTCGATGGTCACACCGAATGGCGGGGCTTCAAGCCGGAAATGGCGGGCGATTTGGCCCTGGCTCGCTACGAGCCCGTCAACTGCCCGGGCTTCTTCTGGTAGGATCGAGTTGTTCGTGTACTGCACGACCCCAGCCCGTCCTCCTTCGGACAGACTGGGGTCTTCTTCTATCCACTGGTGTGCATGCCGTCGCTGCACCCCTCTGTCCCGCTCGTCCCCGTCGGGGCGTCTTAGAACAAAGGCTTGATAGACCTGCCTTTGGGATGCATCCTGTTCATGGCGCCTTGGGACGTCCTGTCCTTGTCCTATGGGAGCACATACAAGTGAGACGGGTCGCGCCGAAAGAGGGGCCGCCTGAGGACGACCGGCGTCTACTACGTTCCAGAAAGGAGGATTGTATCCGCGCGTCACCCATGTCTCTTCGAAGACTGTCACCCATGTGTGTCAATGCGGCAGAGTCACCCATCCCACAGCACCTTGTCGCAAACGAGGCCGGGAGGGGGCCTCAATGCCCTGCGGGGGGCAGGGTCTTCTGGGAACGGCAGAAACGAGCGGAGTCGCCCTCCTCCGGAACGACTCCGCTTAACCACAGCCAACAAAACCAGTTATCGGAGACCTGCGCCTCCGAGACTAGTTCTGTATGCGACGGAATAGAAGGGCGGGCAGTTCCTCCTCCTTGGTAGATGGCCTTCTGGTAAGTTTAGGACAACCCGCCCTGGTTTTCAAAGTCCACTCTGATGGAAACCTACCCACGAACAGGCCAAAGCACTCGGCCGCCGGGGCCCTGCGATGTACCCTTTCCTACCGCACATCCGTGCCCCACAACCCTTCGATCAAACTGAAGTCTGATACGGATTAGGAAAAGTCCTTGCGCGGCAACCCCTCTGTCATTCTGAGTTGGTC
>CAYNQP010000067.1:0-11593 GCA_964399325.1 uncultured Pirellulales bacterium | reverse complement strand
CTGAAAAGACTCCTGGTGGCCCTCCTGCTTGGCACCCTTCTCTGTGGTTCGGCTGTTGCCGGCTTGGCTGGACGCATTGGCGAGATCGTGGGGTCAACAAAGCAGAGCGAGTACGCAGTCCACGTGATCGAGCCGAGGTCGGGATCCGTGGTGTACACCCACAATGCAGGTGCTTCTATGATACCAGCTTCAAACATGAAGCTCATCACGACAGCCTCGGCTCTGAAGTACCTTGGCCCCTTGTTCGAATACAAGACACGAGTCACACTATGTGGCGCAACTCTGGTCGTAGTCGGCAGTGGTGATCCGCTCCTGGGGGACAAGGTCACGGATTCCCGATATGAACGACCGGACAGCTGGATATTTTCGGACATCATTCGAACATTGAAAGACGGAGGCGTTGACGAGATCAATGACATCGTCGTGGATACGACCGTGTTCGACGATGAGAGGGTCCACCCGAATTGGCCTGAGAGTGATCTGAATCGATGGTATGCCTGTGAGGTGTGCGGTCTCAACTACAACGCCAACTGTATCCAGATTACGACTGACAACAATGGCGGACGGATCGCTATCTCGGTCGAGCCGGAGACCTCGTTTGTTGAGGTCGTCAATGACGTGCAAGCGATTTCTAGTGGACAGAGCGCCGTTGGCGCCTATCGCAACCGCCAGCCCAACCGCATCACGATTCGCGGTAAGTGCAAAGACAAGCAGGGGCCGTTTGACGTGGCCATTCAGAAGCCTGCCGCCTTGTTTGGCTTCCTGCTCGCCGAGCACCTCGTGCGGGCCGGCATCACAGTACGTGGGCGGCTCGTCGAGGGGGCGTTTGACCGGGAGGGTCCATGCGTCGAAGTTGCCGAATACGGCACACCGCTTATTGATTGTCTTCATCGGGCTAACAAGGATAGTCTCGGATTGGCGGCCGAGGCTCTGGTGAAGACCATCGCTGCCTGGGGCAATCCCGACCACAAGAATGGTAGCTGGGAACGAGGCCGGGAACTCATCACCCAGTATCTCTCTGATCTTGAAATTGCCCCTCGTGAATTCCACATTGATGACGGCAGCGGCCTAAGTCGAGAGAACCGCCTCAGCGCCCATGCCATAGCGACGGTCCTGCTCGACGTCTACAAGGGCGGCAACTGGGAGTTGTACAGGACCTCACTGGCCGTCGGCGGGGAAGACGGGACCGTCGGCCGATACTTCAAAGAGCCCAAATACCGCGCTAACATCCTGGGCAAGACGGGCTACATCAGCGGTGTGCGGTCCTTTTCGGGAGTCTGTCTCACCGATAGCGGCCCGTACCTTTTCTCGGTCATCTCCAATCGCTCAAGCCTCAGCCGCGACGCCATCAATCAGATTGCGGCGGCGATCATGGACGAGTACAAAGACAGCGACTAATACGCCAAACTCCTTGCGGCAAATGTCACGGGAGGAAATACGCCCGCAAGCCGTTCGGGTAGGTCTCTACCGGCCAGTCGGAACCCGTGGACGACTGTAATGGCTCTTCCAGAAATGAGAACTGGGGCAATTCCACACCCACGACCACCGCGGCAGGGGGGTGCTGCTCGACCAAAGGCTTAAGCGTGGTCGGCCCGACGGTATGACTTGTGGCCCGTTCGTCGTCAGAGAGCACGTCAGCGACCCGATAGGCGATTGCGCCGCCGGACAATTCGGGATAGATACTGCAGCCTCCCTCCAGAGCATAGAGCGGCCCCAACGTGAGCGCGCGCTTGGGCTCCTTGGTCCTTCCTGCAATGTCCGTGGAAATCTTGTGCAGCACGACGGGCACCCATTGCTGAGGCACCGTTGCATCCCGAAGCCGATACAGAACGACTGGATGGGCCAGAACCGTCAAGGTGGCGCCGATGAACACGGCCCAGGAAGCCATTCTGAATGTCCTCTGCGGCTGAGCCTTGTCGGCACGCCGGCATAATTCCGCCAGCGGAAACGCCAGGGTGACGACGAGAAACGGCACCGGCGCGGCCCAATATTGCTCCCACATCGTGGGTGGAATGAACGCAATGACGGAGAATGAGAGAGATAACGCCAACGCCACGATCAGATTCCGGCGTGTTATGGCGCTGAGATTCGACCATCTCCGCGCTGCCTCCCACAACATACAGCCGCTCACCGCCAGCAACACAAGATACCCCGGTTCTGACAGGCAGAACTTCGTCATCGTGATTTTGCTGTGGACCATGCCGATCTTCCGCAGCCACTGCCCATACAACGCCGGTATCCGGACCAGATTCAACCACACGGCCTCCGGAGCCCGTGCGCAGACCCAGATGGGCCACGAGGCGACAGCCAGACCCGCCAGCGAGAAGGGCAGGGCGGCACGGAGTCTGGCCTGGACAGATCCGCCGGCTGCGGCAAGTACGGCGACGAGGAACAGAAGCTCAACCAACACCGTGGTCACGCGCATGCAGGTCGCAAAGGTCAGCAAGGCACCCATGGCGGCGACGCGCCAGATGCAAGGCCCGCGCTGAAAATCGACCGTGAGGAACAACCAGAAAGCCAGGATGACGCAGAAGATCACAACGTCGTGGTTCCACGCGTAGCCCGCCGCATAGTCCACCAGCGGATTGAACACGTAGAACACCGCGGCGGCCAGGCCAAACAGCAGCCCCTCCAGGCGGTGCCCGCCAAAGACACGTCGATAAATCCCCACGATCAACAGAACGACGAGAATGTCACAAAACGCGGACACAAGTCTTCCGGCGAGCAGGTAGTATGACGTGTCAAAGATCCTGTAGATGGCAGCCAGAAGCAGCGGATGGTAGGGAAGTTGTGACAGATAAGAGAAGTCTCGGTAGATCAATTGGCCCTGCCCAAGCAGAACGGCAGCGGTACAATACATGTGCTCATCACGGCCGACCGACTTGAGCATCGCGTTGGCCAGGATCGCTTCGCAGAGCAGCACGACTGTCAGCACCGCGCAAACAGCAACCGTCCGGCGTACAAGTCGTTCTCTCATCAATCGTCGTTGCAGGCCAACCATACGGTCACCACTCGGCCAACTCGCCCAGAAGCTCTTCGACCAAGTCTTTCATGGTGACGATGCCCACCGGTGCGTCGGGTCCGCTCCGCCGAGACCGTGTCACCAGGACAATCTTCAGTCCCTCGCGGCGCATCGTGTCAATGGCATCGATGACAGGAGTGCCAACCTCCAAACGGCGAATCGGCGTCACGAACTTGTCGAGGCTTTCGAAGTCTTCCTCCAGCCCCAGGACATCGTACGCATGGACGAATCCGACGATGTTTGCCGGCGTGCCGTCCCAAACGAGCAGTCGCGTGAACGCGTGCCGTTTCAGCCTGTTCAGCAGTGTTGTCCTATCGGAGCGAATGTCCAGCGACTGGGCCCGCGTCAACGGAACCAGCACGGCATTCAGTCGCAGTCCCGGGATATTGATGATGCGGTCGATGATGTCGGTTTGGATAGGACTGAGAATGCCTTCTTCATGCGTATCCCTCAAGATGGCTCGGATCTGCTGGCTCTTCGCCGAGGTGATCACCGTTTTGGACGAGGCCGTCGAGCCGATCAAGCGGCCGAATGCTTGGGACGTCAGTCTCAGCAACGGCACCGCACCGCACCATGTGAGCAGGCGGTGCGTGACAAATAGCAGGGGGGCAAGCCAAGCCGTGAGGAAATCGGCGCGATAGAGAAACAGGTTCTTCGGAATGGACTCGCCGAAGACAAACAACAACGGCGCTGCCACCAAGGTGGTGAACAACGCGGCGGCATGCTCCGAGCCTACAGCTCCGAGGAAAAGAAACGTAATGCAACTCGTGGCCAGGTAGTTGGCCAGATTGTTGGCGACCAGCAGAGCCAGGAGCAGGCCCGGACCGTCGCGCATTACGCTGCTGAGCATCGCATGGCGCACACCGCCCGTCTCAGTGGCAAGCCGCAACCGCAGGCGGCTGAGACAATAGATGCCTGTCTCCGACCCGGAGAAGAGGGCCGAGAAGGCAAAGGCCGCTATGGCGAGTATTATGGCGACGCTATTGTCCATGGCCTGTAATCGGTTCCAGCGACAATACAACCGTTTCGACTCGGTGCCTGCGAACGCGCTCAACCATGAAACGCAGGTTCTTCAGGTGTGCGACATCCCCTGGTTTCGGTATTTTCCCCAGCAGGGCGGTCACCAATCCGCCGATCGTGGACAACCGCATCTCTGTCAGATCGATCCCGAACACGTCCACCCAATCATGGATGGCCAGGTCGCCCGAGAGGCGATACTCAAAGGGCCCCAACTGCTGTATAGGCTCGACGCCGGTGGTGACGGTGCCAAAAAGTTCTTCGGCAATGTCTTCGAGACACACAGAACCCGCGATCCCGCCGTACTCATCGACAACGACGGCTGTATCTGTCTCTGTCTTGCGGAAGAACTCCAGCAGGGACTCGACGCTTTTCTGTTCAGGCACGAACTGAACCGGCTGCACGAGCCGATCCAGGGAAACGCCCGGTTTCAGCAGCAACTGCCGCAGGTGCACAATCCCAATTACTCTGTCGATGTCGCTCACACAGATCGGGATCTTGGTGAGACGATGCTTCTGCATCCTCTTCCTGGCCAGCGCCGGTGTATCGGACACGTCGCAGGCAACCATATCCACGCGCGGCTGCATGACGTGCCGGACCTTCAGGAAGCCGAGCTCCACAACCTCAGCGAGCAGCTTGTTCTCGTTCTCGGTGATCAGGCCTCGTCGGCGGCTGTAGTCGATCACCGAGCGGAATTCCGCCAGGGTGATCGCATGGGGCAGGCGACGATGCCCGAGGAATAGCCTCAGGACCGGCTCCAGGATGACCACCCGTGCGAGGAACGCCACCGGCCCGAGCACTTGGACACACAGGAAGGCCGGCAGGGTGGCCGCTAGGGCAACAGGCCGGGAGTTGGCGTAGGCCAGCGATTTTGGCAGGATTTCACCGAAGAGAACCAGCACGAGGAATGTGGCAAAGGCCAGGCCGGTGGCCGCCGCCATACCCCATTGTGCTTTGAAGCGAAGCACCAGGACGCTGGAGACGGCGAAGAACAGGACATTGACAGTCATATTCGCGAGCAGCAGACAATTCAGCAACTGACCCGGCCTCTTGAGGAGGCGCGCCAGCAGCTTGGAGATCTTATTCTTGGTGGTGTTGAGCTGCCTGATTTGACGCCGAGTCAGGTTGAAGAAGGCCGTCTCCGAGCCGGAGAAGAAAGCCGAGCCCGCCACAAGAAGGAACATCGCGACAAAGGGCCCGACGTTTTCGTAGACGGTAGCAATCATTGGTGCATGGGGCAAGATTTCGGCAACCGGATGCAAAACGTGCTGCCCTCGCCAAGGCGTGAGGTAACATTGATCTGGCCGGCGTGGGCGTCCACGATCCGTTTGCAGAACGCCAGTCCGACGCCGGAGCCGGAATACGTCGTGGGGCTGTTCTGTCCGGTCTTGGTTGTGAAGAAAGGCCTGAAAATGCTCTCAATATCCTCTGCCGCAATCCCCTTGCCGGTATCACTAATCGTGATATCGACATGCGGCGCGTCTTCCGTGGCTGTGATCGTCAAGATTCCGCCGCCCGGCAGCATCGCATCTCTCGCATTCAGAACCAGATTCATGAGCATTTGCTGAATCTGCACCGGCACGCAGAAGACCTCGATATCATCGGGCACCTGGAGTCTGACCGTGATACCGTCTTTCTGAAGATCGCGGCACATGCAGGTGAACACCTCATCGATCATCGCCAGGATCCTCGTGTTCGCCGTCTGGCGTTTCTGGCCGTTTGCCATGGTCAGCATGCTGGCCATGATCTTTGAGGCGTGCTCGCAGTTCCGCACCGTCTTGGCCAGTACCTTGGAGACCAACTCCTTATCGTCCGGATTCCTCGCGGCGAGTGCGGCGTAGTTTGCCAGAGGCGTCAGGAGATTGTTGATCTCGTGAGCGATCATACTCGTGGCCGAGCCGAGGTTGGCCAACGCATGAAGCTGCAGATTCCGCGCCTTCAGGGCACTGTTTTCCTGCTCCTTCGAGGCGAGGCGGCTGTGCAAAGCAAGACGCTTGTCGATGATGCTTGCCAACGGGCTGCTCCTTCTATAGAATGCGCTCCACAGTATCCTTACTGGAGCATTATCTATCGGAAGTTGTTGTCCTGCAAGTATCTATATCGACTTCCGGGCCGTTTTTTCTTGAACGACAGGGTTGATGCCCGCTTTGCGTGTGAGGGTCAGGGAAGAAGGGACAGTCGCCATGGACGAGCAAAGGATTCTGGATGAGCTTCTGGCCCTGCTGGAAGGTAACGGTGTGAGGGTTCGCAGGGAAGCGATGGGCGGCGGGGGCGGCGGGCTGTGTGCTGTCAAGGGCGAGAGCATCTTCTTCCTGGACACCGAATCGGCCTCTGCGGAGACGGCCGCTCTGTGTGCACAGGCCATCGCGAAACTGGTTGACGTCGAGGTCGTCTATGTCCGCCCCGAAGTCCGCCAGTTCATCGAAGGTCATGCCGGCTCCCTGATGTGAGTCGGCCTGCCACGGCGAGTCTCATATGGCCAGAAACCTGGCGGTCTATGTTCAAAAAGCACCCGCGGAGACGGAAATTTCTTGAAATCCGGCCCAAAAAAGTGGAAAAGATGAGTCAGAGCATGACAATGGATGTTGGGTGACCTGTGTTGGGGCACCTGCGATGACGAGTATTCGGAGTTTCTGGTTATGTCCCGAGGGCACCGCAAGCCGCCGCACGACAAATTGCCCACGATTCTTGTCGTGGATGACAACCAGCAGAACCTCGAGCTCATCCGGGCTTATCTTGAGAACGTTGAGTGCGAAACCGTGTCCGCCCGGGACGGGGTCGAAGCCTTGGGCATCGTCGGCAGGAGCAAGCCGGATTTGGTCCTGCTTGACGTTATGATGCCGAAGATGAGCGGTTTCGAAGTCTGTAGACGTCTGAAGAACAATCCTGACACAGGCGATATCCCCGTCATCATGGTCACGGCTCTGAATGAATTTGGGGACATCGAACGAGGCATTGACTCCGGCACCGATGATTTCGTCAGCAAACCCGTCAATCGGCTTGAGCTTCTTACACGTGTCAAGACCATGCTCAAGCTCAAACATCTCAGTGACACGCTGCAACGCACGGTCGCTTATCTGAGCGAAATCGAAAAGCAGGCCCACCTGGCGCCATCGGGCCGGCCGAACGACCTTCACTGACCCACACCGGCGGGGGAGCTCGGGCCTGCGGCCACAACTGGCTCCCAGGTAGCGTGCCGGTTTTCTTGAGAGTTTGCGGCGTACGCTCGTGGCGTTCCATCTGTGCCCATCGTCTCTAAGACCCTATAACGTCCTATTCGAAACCGAGACAATCGTTACAGCATGTACAACCGCCATGACGTATGGCTTGACGAACACAACCGCCTGGACTCCGTGTGAACTCATGTTAACCCCCCTTGGTAATTGGACGATACTCCGGCAGTAAGTTGGATTTCACTCGTGATTCTTGGAGCGAGGGATGACCGGACTGCTTGAGATTTTCGGTAGGGCGATAACGGTTGACACGTCGGATCTGATCTGGCACTGGCTCGATGAGCGCCAGCAGAGGCAGACCGAGGTTGAGTCCTCTTCGCCGCAAACGCGTCACCTGGGTCGTATCATTGATCTCATGGGCGAAGGCAAGCCCGAGGCGGCCCAGGAACAACTGCGGATATACCTCTTTGAGCACCCATCCTGCTCGCTCGGCCGTCTGGCGGGAGTCGCTTTGGCCTTGCGTACCAACAACCTGAAGGAAGCCGTCGAGGAGCTCAACTCTGTCTACCTTCGACAGCCCAACAACACCTTGGCACTCTACGCTTTAGGCCATTGCTATGAGCGGCTCGGCCACCAGGCTGAAGCGGTCGAGTTCTACCAGGATTGTCTCAAGTTCAAAGGCTACCTCCAACTGCCCGCTCAGCGGCTCGCTGCTATCTACTTCAAAGACGGCCGGCTGGATGACGCCATCGCCCAATACGAATTGCTGAAACAACACTACCCCGATGACATCTCAACCCTGGTGACTCTGGGGCATCTGTACATAGTCGCTGGCCAGTATCCCAAGGCCATTGAAACGTTCAACAATGCCATTTTGATCCATCCTGATAATTTCGTCACCCAGGAAGAATCCATAGACCCGTTGCTCCACTCCGGCCCTCCTGAAGACGCTTTGGATCAGGTCGATGCCCTCCTGGCCGAGCAGCCTGAGCGAGCGGACCTATTTGCCAAACGCGCGGATATCCTGGCGGCGATGGGAGCAACGACGGACGCCATCGCACAGTACCAGCACGCCATCAGGCTTTGTCCGGACTTTCTCGAAGCCACCATCAAACTCGGCACCGCCTACCTCAAGATCGAAGCCGAGCAGTTGGCCGCCCAGCAGTTCAATCGGGCCGTTGAGATCAATGACACCATCGTGGAGGCCTATCTTGGTCTGGCCATTGCCCAGCAATCCGCCGGACAGCAATCCGAAGCCCTGAACACGCTGACTCTAGCAACAGCGATTCAGCCGAACAGTTCCTTTCTCTTTGCCGAGACGGCCAAACTCATTCTCAAAGCCGCCCTCGAAGCCAATCTACTTCCTGCCCCCGACGATAGCCAGACCCTCGACGAGACGATCCTCACCGCTCACCAGAGACACCTCGCCGGCCTGCCAGACAACCCTGATCTACACTACAGACTCGGTATCCTCTACATGAACGCGGGTCGCCACCATGACGCCGCCACGTCGTTCACGGCAGCACTCCAAATCAACCCGACGTTCGCAAGAGCGACGACAAACTTGACTGTCTGCCTGATGGAAACCGGGCGAGAGAACGAAGCGCTTGACCTGATCCGGCCTCACGGTTCGCACGACTCGAAAACACTCAACCTCTATTACGAGACGGCGTTACTCTACGCTAATCGCATCAAGTTCGCCTCGTCAGTAATCAATCTCCAGCGCCAGATCGAAAACAACCTGGGCATCGCCCTCGATCCGACCACGAATATTGCCATCACCCTGCAGAATCTTGGCTTAGCCGACACCGTCGGGCTGACTTGGGAGAATCTCTGCCAAACAGCGGCTCACGCGTAGGCGAGCAACCCTTGACTGTCTTGGAACGCCTGTGATCCGGCTTACTGAGGCCCGTTCATGGAAATCTGACCCGGCAAGAGCCAATGAAACATAACATATCTTATAGGACGTAGGGGGGTTGTCTTCGATGGCCGTCCGTCCGGCTCTCACCGCTCGCTGATGCCTCCCGAGCCGTGACGTTGTTCGTCCGATCCATCCCGCGCCGCGCCCTTCGTGCTGGGTATCTGCGTATTCACAGAATCGCCGTGAGCGGATTACTGTATGTTTGGGTATCCGACGTTGCCTCGTGCGGGATCCTGAACGCAATTCGCATGTCACCATGATGGTCTAAGCCCGTATGAGGTTACGCAGAACCAATGATTGCGGCGGCTGTGAGGAGCTTATCTTCAGGCCAAAGTCTGAGGGGTCATGGGAAGAGTATTTCGCGCCGAATACGAGAGATTTCGCTTGACTTTTTCGCGCATAATTGGTAACGAGGTAGGTTGGTATTTGTAGGAACAACGACTGGCGCGTTTGTAGGATCAATGCCTCTTCGCTCAGTCAAGGAGGACGGGTGGATTTCCCCCTTTGTACCGTTTGCGGGCGGATTTGCGCTGGATTTTGCGCAACGAGGTGACAGAGCACGCCATCTCGGGGATCCTTGGCGTGGACGGTTGGGCAGCGGAATTGTGCAGTGCCTGAGTTTCGGTGGTACGTAGCCCCTGGTGAGGGGGTCGCTCTGAGCGAGAGGAGAGTCGGACTGCGGGGACACAGAGAAGCTGGAGATAAAGGCGCGCGGGCGCCGTTACGGTCTGATAAGGGTTTCTGTCTGGAGAACAAGGAGGTTTGGGTATGCAAGGCACAGGATTGGTATCAGCAATTGCGTTGTCGCTGTTGGTCGTCGCGCAGTTGTCGACCAGCGTAGTCGCGGGGCCGACCACAATAATAGATGACGGGATAGATTACCCCGTGTACATCGTGGAAGGGTCGCCCTACAGCTACACGCACAACATCACCGACGAGCCTGGTTACGGTCCCGGTTTCGCGGCCACCAGCGCCGAATTGGAGCTACAGTTTGAGGATAGTGGCGATAGCATGTATGGTACGGATGAATACGTAACCGTTCTCTACGACGGAACCTCATGGGATGTCGGCGAAGTAGACAGCGGAGTATATAGCGTCAGTGTGGCTCCGGGCCTTCTCGCCGATGGTCTGCTGAGTGTCCAGATTTCAGTTGACAATGGGGCAACTTGCTCGGGGTACGTTCGCCTGATAGACTCCAAACTCACGGTCTGCGATAATACGCCGAATGCGCCGCCGACAGTCCCTGCGCCCGGCGCGGTGCTCCTGGCCGGGATAGGTGCCGCCCTTGTCGGTTGGCTGCGTAGACGTCACGCATTCTAGGAGTTGGCCGGCTTGGGAATAGATGGAAACGCGGGAGCCCAAGCGAGAGTCCCTCTTCCAACTCTTGCTGCTGTTTCGGCAACCTGCGCCGCGTATTGTCAGAATCCTGATGTGTGTTCCAGCGGGTCGCGCCAGGCGAGGGGTTTGCCCAGGATCTCGTAGTGAAGAATGGCCTTCTTAAGAGCCTCGGGATCGTTGGAGTCGATGATGATGGAGGCGGCCGCATAGCTGCTGGCCGGTTCACGCGGAGGCTCAGCCGTTGCGCCAACCGACAAAAGTCCCTGTCGGCCTATCGCTTCCCCCGCAACATTCGATTGAGGTTTCGATTTCGTGCCCAGGCGACGTTCTGCCGCCCGACGTCTGGCTGATGCTGTCGCTTCGCGTGCCTGGCGCTCCTTCGCGGCCTGTTGCCGCGCAATCAACCCCGCCCCGTCCTTCTCCAAAACCATTATCGACTCACCTCCGCGGTCGGTGCGAATAGTCAGCTTGCCTTGCCCGGGTTGGTTCTGTTCCGAAGGCGACGGTGCAGGGGGTTGCTGCTGCGTCTGCCCGTATTTGGCCTCGATAGCACGCTGTATTTCCTCAGCCTTGCGACCCAGGCGTTGCTGCCAGGTTTCTCGCGACGGCCCCGCCGCGGGCCCCTGCGAAGCCCCCCTACCGGCCTGCTGCTTCCCCTTGGCGGCGACGTTCTTGATCAGCCCTCCAACGACCGAGAAAACCGCTATGACCACAAGGAAGAGGATATTGGCCCATTCGCCAAGACCCTCGCCTCGCGCCAGCGGCGCCAGTTGTGAAATCCACTCTTTCATGTCTCTGCCCTGTGGCTCGCTCGGCCGGCAAGCTGCCGCGCCAGCTACGAACATGCGCATCGGCTTGAGCTACTCGGTCTTCTTCGGCTTCGCGATGGATTCACGCATTTGCGTGTCGGCCCCGATGTTCTTGAGCCGATAGTAGTCCATGATGCCGAGGTTGCCCTTGATAAAGGCTTCCGCAATCGCTAGCGGTACCTTGGCCTCGTTTTCAACGACGAGCGCCCGCATTTCCTGCTCGCGGGCGACAGCCATGGCGCGGCGTTTCTCCGCCTCGGCCTTGGCTCGCCGCATGTCGGCTTCCGCCTGGGCCGCCTGAAGCTGGGCGCCA
>CAYNQP010000066.1:0-11665 GCA_964399325.1 uncultured Pirellulales bacterium | reverse complement strand
GAGAAGGCCCTTGTGGCATACGCGGAACGAGATCGGCGTTTCGGGGCCATCGACACAGGCTCGCGGCGTCACACGTGACCGTCGGCGCAAGCTGGCGCTGAGCGCGGGCCGAGCCCGTTCGGCTGCGGCCCACGGTGATTTCGAACAAGACCTCTTCCTTCACGGACTATGCTCAAACACAGGCTAATCTTTGGAATGTTGATGACCGTGTTCTTTGGCGGCATCGTTGTCCTGGACGGCTTTCTGGATGGCTCGGCAACGGGTACGCCCGCCGATGACAAGGCCGTGCAGGGAACGTTGTTGGCGGTTATGGTTGCGGTGGTCCTGTCTCTCGCCGTCGTCGAGTTCGCCCAGCTTGCCGCAGCCAAGGCCCTGGTGGTTCCGGTTCCGGTCTGTGCTGCGGGTGTGGCCCTCCTGTCCACCGCGTGGTATTGGCCGCAGTTCCTGGGCGTGCCCCCCCACCTTTACCTGCTGATGGTCACGGTTCTTTGTCTGTTGGGCGTCCTGCTGGAGCAGTACCTGCGGCGCGGGGTCGATGGGGCCCTGAGCAACGGTGGGGCGAGTTGTCTGGCCGTGATTTACCTCGGCTTTCTCGGGGCCTTTATCCTGGCGATCCGGATCGATGCGGGGCTCTGGGAGATTCTCATGCTCATGTTTGTCGTAAAGGTTTCTGATATAGGCGCTTACACGCTTGGTAAGCTGTTCGGCAGGCACAAGTTCTCCCCCCGCGTGAGCCCGGGCAAGACCTGGGAGGGGACGGCGGGGGCGATAGTGGCCGCCATGGCGGCAAGTCTCGCGTTTGCAGGAGTTTTCGGTATAATGAGGTGGTGGCTGGCTTTGGTCTTTGGCGCCTGCTTCGCGGTGATCGGCCAGATGGGCGATCTGGCCGAGTCCATGATGAAGCGGGATGCCCGACAGAAGGATTCCTCGAACCGTGTGCCGGGGTTTGGTGGTATACTGGACGTCATTGACTCGCCGCTGGTAGCAGGGCCGTTTGCGTATCTCTTCTTCAGGCTGATTGCCTAGAGGCAGACGGAGATAGAGACCGGTGGGCAGGGTAGCACTGGAGTACTTTGGCGAGGAACGATTTGGAAGTTACCGTACAACTGAATCCCGGCAGCAAGCAGCTTGACCTGTTCGGCTCTGCCGACAGTCATCTACGACTTCTGCGTCGGTCGCTTGGTGTGCACGTTACGGCCCGCCAGTCCAACCTGATCATCAGCGGGACAGAAGGGAACGTAGCGCACGCGGCCGATGTCGTCGACCGCATGCAGAAGCACCTGCTGGTACACCGCCAGTTGACCACCGAGGATGTGACGGGTTTCATTGAGCAGGGGGCGTCCGCCGCTGGTCCCGAGAGCGGGCAGGTTATTAGCGTCTACTCCAAGAAGGTTGTTGAGCCTTCCACCAAGGGGCAGTTGAAGTATGTCGAGACGATGCTCGGCAATGACCTGACGTTCTGCACGGGTCCGGCCGGGACGGGCAAGACGTACTTGGCGGTGGCGGTGGCTGTCTCGATGCTCAAGAGGCGGCAGATCCGTCGGATTGTGCTGGCCCGGCCGGCTGTCGAGGCGGGCGAGAAGTTGGGATTCTTGCCGGGGGATATCCAGGCGAAGGTCAACCCATATCTACGACCGCTTTTCGATGCGCTCGAGGATATGATGGATTTCGCCCAGATGAGGAAGTTCATCGAGCTCGATATCATTGAAATCATTCCCCTGGCCTTTATGCGGGGCCGAACGCTGAACGAAGCGGCCATCATCTGCGACGAAGCCCAGAACACCTCGGGCCTGCAAATGTTGATGATGCTGACGCGGCTGGGACACGGATCGAAAATGATTATCACCGGCGATGTGACGCAAATCGATCTGGATGCCCACCAGAAGAGCGGGATGATCGAGGCGATTGAAGTCCTCCACCGGATCAAGGGGATTGGTGTCGTGGAGTTGCATCAGTGCGATATCGTGCGACACCGACTCGTACAGAACATTGTGCAAGCCTACAGGAAAAGGCAGGAATCGCAGAAACTTCGCCAGTCGCGCGAGAATTCATCGGATTGACAGGGTTTTTGGGACCGCAATCCCTGGGGCAGGTTTCTACGATCTGTTGGGACCGGTCAGGGCCGGATGAGCTATATGGGGTTTTTCAAGAAGACAAATCCACGACGAAGCCAGGTGCGTCAGAATATCTCTTTGGGACGCTCCTTCAAGAACTCAGCGCTGTTCAACGCTGAGACGGTGATCGCCGTGTCGCTGTGGCTGCTGTTTGTCGCCGTGGCCACGGGGATTTTCTCGTTCGAGATAATCCAACAACGGCGCTACCACGCTCTGGCGGCATTGCTGGCGGTGGTCGTTTCCATCTCGGCCGGGGCGGCCCTGTACGTCTACCACTATCAGAATCGCATATGGCGCCATCGCGGGCAGGGTGTGGCCCTGGTGGCCATGTTTCTCGTATTGCTGGGGGCCGCCAAGATCGGCGTGCTTTCCAGTGGCGCCTCTCCGTGGGGACCGAGTTGGGGCACGGGCACGGCGGTTGTAGCCGCCATCATTCTTGTCATTGCCTACGATCAGCGGTTTGCCGTCGGGGTGAGCACATTGTATTGCATCTTCGCCTGCCTGGCCGTGGGGCCGCGGCCGTACGGCCAAGGGTTTCAGCTCCAGGGCCTTGGACTGTTCCTGACGATGGGCGCCGGCGCTGCGACCTGCTGTTTTGCCCTGAAGGAAATCCGCACGCGTATGAAGCTGTTGGAAGTGAGCGCTTTGACCGCGTCGCTCGTCTTTGTCATGGCCTCATCCGTGGTATACCTTAATTTCCTGGGCAGACCGCCGGAGTTCACGACCGTTCTCCGAGCCGCCGCGCATCATGCCGGGGCCGCGTTCCTCGGCGGCCTTCTCGTCCAGAGCCTGCTGCCTCTGATCGAGAAGACGTTTCGGATTGCCACCAGCATGACGTTGCTGGACTATTCCGACGCCAATCAGCCCTTGCTGAAGAAACTGGCCATGGAAGCGCCGGGAACCTTCAGTCACAGTCTGCTCATTGGCTCGATCGCGGAGGCCGCTGCCGAGGCCATCGGCGGCAATGGGCTCTTGTGCCGGGTCGGCGCCTATTACCACGATATCGGCAAGATCAACAAACCGAAATACTTCGTCGAGAACGAGATGGGCTCGACCAGCAAGCACAAGGAGCTCTCGCCTGCGATGAGTCAATTGATTATCGTCGGGCACGTCAAGGACGGGGTGGAAATGGCCAAGGAATGCGGCCTGCCGGCGGTGCTGCGTCAGTTCATCGAGACGCACCACGGCACCACGCTGGTGGAGCCGTTCTATAACGAAGCGAAGAAGAAACATGAGGCGCCGGGCCCCGCCGGTGCAGGTAAGAAGCCGAAGGAAGGGCCGCCCTCCGAGAGTGAGTTTCGCTATGCCGGGCCGCGACCGAAGACGAAGGAAGCGGCCATCGTGATGCTGGCGGATGCGGTTGAGGGGGCCGTCAGGTCGCTGTCCGAGGTCACTCTCGCCAAGTGCGAGACGGTGGTACACAACATCGCCATGAAGCGTCTGCAAGACGGGCAGTTCGACGAATGTGATTTGACGTTGCGGGAGCTCAGTGGCATTGAGGCCAGCATGGCGAAGTCGCTGGCGGCCCACTATCACGGGCGAATCGCTTACCCCACGCCGGCCGACGCCCCTTTGCCGTTACAGCATCCATCCAAGCCAAGCGCGGCCAAGATGGTCGAGGCCTGAGCCGCCGCCATGAACAGGGTCCAAATCACAAAGCATTTTCAGGGTGTGCCCGCGGATGCGGCCAAGCTTGAGGAATTGGTGGGGACCGTCTGTGTACGTTTTGGCGTCTCCAGGGCGGTCGTCAGCATCGGTATCGTGGATGACGCGGAGATTCGCGAACTCAATCAGAGATTCCTGAACCACGCGCGTTCCACCGACTGCCTGAGCTTCGACCTCTCCGAGGGGCAGGGCCGGAACGGTCAACGTGTCTTCGATCTCATTGTCAACGGCCAGATGGCCGTTCGGGAGGCGGCCCGCCGGGGGCACGCGAGCGAAGCTGAATTGGCGCTGTACGTTACCCATGGCCTGCTGCACCAATTGGGGTTCGACGACGGCACGCCCGAGCAGGCCCAGGAAATGCACCAAACCGAGGATGAGATTCTGCAACACATGGGTTACGGATTGGTGTACAATACCGACCCGAAGTCGCGGTAGGCCAGCGGAGCCTGCCGACTCGCACGTTGAGTTGAATTGAAAGGTTGTTACAAGTGGGCTTCATCGGTTGGGCCGTGCTGCTGATATGCCTGTTCGTTGGAGCGACACTGTTCTTTTCTGCCAATGCCATCGCGTTACGGGTTTTCTCCCGTGTCCGACTGCAGGAGGCCTTCAAAACGGCCAGCGGCGAGGAACGGCCGCATCTTGTCGACAGGCTTGTCGAGAATGCCGACAGGCTGATCCTGACGTGTTCCTTCTATCGGCTTGTCTTCAATTTCTGCGCGTTGCTGCTGCTCGTGGCGCTGCTTTCGACGTTGCAAGGCCGCACCTTGAGTGCGGGTGGTTATGTTCTTGTCTTCTTCGTGGCCTTGGCGATCTTCTCGGTCTTCAGCCTAGCCATTCCCCATGCCTGGGCCAAGTACGCCGGCGAGAAGCTCCTCAGTCGCACGTATCGAATCCTGACGGCCTTCTCGGTTCTGGGTTTTCCGGTTCTCTATATTCTCCAGCTTTACGACGGCTTTGTGCGTCGGTTGGCCGGTGTGCCCGCGGCCACGCCCGAAACGCAATTGGAGGAGAAGCACGAGGAGTTTCTCGAAGATCTGGAACAGCATCGCATGGAAGGGACGTTCGACGAGGAGGAGCAGGAGATGATTGAGAACGTCCTGGAGCTGAGCGAGAGCCGGGCCGACGAGATCATGACGCCGCGCACGGACCTCGTCGCTATCGAAGTCAGTGCCGATTTGCCGGCGGTGCTTGAAGAAATCACGAAGGCCGGGCATTCTCGGATTCCCGTCTACGAGGAGAATATCGACAACATCGTAGGGTTCATTTATGCGAAAGACCTGCTGGCTGAGATCGGCAAGGACCCCCAGGATTTCCGTCTTCGCGACCGGATGCGGGAGGCCTATTTCGTCCCCGAATCCAAACTGCTTCGGGCCCTGCTTCACGAGTTCCAGAATCAGAAGCTGCACATTGCGGTCGTGCTCGACGAATACGGCGGCACGGCCGGCATCGTCACGCTGGAAGATATCCTCGAAGAGTTGGTCGGTGAGATCGCAGACGAGTATGAGGAGACCCCGCCCGAATCGATCAAGAAGATCGATGAGCACACCCTCGAGGTCGATGCGCGAACGTATGTGGACGATCTGAATGACGAGTACGAGTTGAATCTGCCCGAGGACGAAGACTACGACACGGTTGGCGGTTTCATTTTCTCTCGGCTGGGGTACGTGCCCAAGACGGGCGAGCAGTTCGACTACAAGAACCTGAAGTTCACAGTGGCGTCGGCAGAGCCGAGACGCATCAATCGCATTACGATCCGGAAGGTTATCGAGCCGTGACCATGCTGACCAAGGATCGGGCCATCTGCGTTCGCGCCGTTGATTATTCCGAGACCTCACAGATCGTAACGTTCTTCGCCCGACTTTCGGGAAAGATCAGCGCCATTGCCAAGGGCTCCAAGCGGCCGAAATCGGCCTTTGACGGCCCGATCGAGGTCCTGTCGTTCGGCGACATCGTCTTCTCCGACGCGGCCAAGGAAAAGCTCGCCACTTTGACGGAATACCAGCAGCGATCGTTGCGGGGAGGACTTAGAAAGAACTTGTTCGCCCTGGACAGTGCCCTATTCGCCACCGAGCTGTTGAATCGGCTCACGCATGACTACGACCCGCACCTAGTGCTTTTCGATCAGTTCATACAATTTCTGGAAGATCTTGATGGGGAGGCGACAACCGTACGGCGAGGCGATATTCTGGTGCGGCTGATCCTGTTCCAGTTGGCGCTTCTGCGCGAGGTGGGGTTGCGGCCGGTCCTCAAGGCCTGCGCCAATTGCAAGAGGCCTTTTTCAAGTGAATGGCGCGAGTGCTATTTCAGCAGTTCGGCCAACGGCTTGACGTGTCGGGACTGTGAGATGAGCTTTCCCGACAGGGTCCGTGTCGGCGTCAGGGCGGCCCATTGCCTAGCCAACCTGAGGCAAATCGCCGAAGTGCAGGAGAATACGCTCGACGAGATCGAAGCCGTGTTGGTCTACCACTTCACGGAGACGCTGGGCCACCGACCCAAGATGGCAAAGCACGTGCAGAAGAGACTGAGATGACGGCGACTGAGCGAGAGTCGATGATGCGGAACCGCGAGCCTCAGATTGACTGCACAGTCCAAGCGAGCTTCGGGCAGCGGGCCAAGGACTACTTCAGGAAAGGTTTCAACGACTGGGTCAGGGAATTTCTCGAGTACCGATACCTTATCGGATTATCGCTGGTTCTCGTCGTAGTCGCAACCTATCTGGATTACTACTCCGGCGTCTACGTTACCGAGAAGGGCGGCGTGAGGGTGCCGGATCTCATTCTGGATCATCTCAAACCCATCAATCTGAGCCCTCTTTTTGTCTATGGCTACATGGGGCTTGTGGTTGCCTTGATTGCCTATCCACTGCTGTTTCACATCCGCACCCTCCATGCGGTGGTCAGCCAACTGAGTTTGCTAGTGGTGCTGAGATCCCTCTTCATGATTTTCACCCATTTGGAGACCCCACCGGAGGCTGTGCCGGCACACTTCCCCTGGGTTTTTGGAAAGCTCAGCTTCCAGAATGACATGTTCTTCTCGGGGCACACCGCCATTCCCTTCCTGGGGTTTTTCCTGTTCAAAGACAGCCCGGTGCGATACCTGTTTCTGGTCGGTTCTATCGTGATGGGAATCGTGGTCTTGGGCATGCACATGCACTACAGTATCGACGTCTTTTCGGCCTTCTTTATCACCTATTGTTCGTACCGGATGGGGATGCGGGCGTTCGACCGATTGACCCCGTAGTTACGAACAGACGATGTCCATGAAACGCGCCACGGACTCCTCCGTCTTCCAGGGGAGGGGAAAACCTGTGAACTCTCTGGTGTTCTCCACGTCTCTCGGGAGGTTGAGCTTGTACTGAGTTACGTGGTGGAAGTACTTCTGCTGCTCGCAATAGTCTGCCAGATATTCCTGCTCCGTCTGCCCGGGGGTGGGCAGGAGCAAGACATTCGTCTTGCCCAGCTCCGCGAGTTCCATCATGGTGGTGTAACCCGCACGTGTGATGACAAACTTGGCCCGGTTCATGATATCTTCCTGCTGCGGGGCGTCCAGGAAGGCGCGATAATCAATGTCTCCGCGAAGGTTGGGGTCGGCGACATCCGCCCGGCCACCTGCGACAACGACCTTCCCGGGCAACTGTCCTATCTGTGACATGATCTTCTTCTCGAGTGCGCTGGGGCTCGGGGCCCGACAAAGAGACGAAGTAGTCTATGTCCTGGGGCAGGTCACGCTTACGCAGATGAGAGAGGATGCCGAGGTATTTGATCTTGTCTTTCGGGACGTATCGCAGGTCGTGAGAGAGGATGCCGCTGAGGTTTCTGTCCTCATAATCCGGCACGAGGACATACCGGTACTTCTTCATTCTCCGGGCCAGCCATCGTTCGAAGAAGAGCCGGGTTCCCGGCGGAGCTTTGAATCGCAACTGGTGATTTATCAGATACGAGTTCTCGGGCTTGTCGTAGACGTCATACCGACAGTCGGAGATGACCTTGTCGAACTGTCCCTCGATGATCCGCTTGGATTCTCTGCGCGCCCGCCTGAGGCTTCGGGCCATCCGGGGGACCGATACGGAGAACTTGAGCTTGAACAGCCGGGTCTTGGTGTAGGGTGCGTAGACACTGGGGACATCGTGGTAGACGCACCGGTCCCCGAAGTGGTTCCGGAGTATTCTCAGGGCGTCCCCCGTGGACAGAATGTGGACCTCATTTTCGCGCAGCAGCGCGCTGATGAGGCGCATGTCCCTTGTGGCATGGCCGTAGCCCCAGTCGAAGACTCCAAAAAGCACTTTCATGGCTTGGATCCACCTGCCTCTAAACGATCGTTCCCAGACGGCCAACACCTGTCACGGTCCACGGGGCCGTTCTGGGGTGCCCCTGATGGGTGACTACGGAGCCGGGATGGACCATGCACCTTCATAATAGATAGACGGCCCCAAGGCTATCATATTTCCACGAATTGCCTCGCCTCGCACCGAGTGTCAGCCGCCTCTCCTGAGGTGACGGCATGGTTCATAGAGCTATCGGAGCGGGCACCGCACACGGTCCTTCTCAATCGAAGAGTTCTGGTTCGTCGGCCTCGTGCCGCTTCTCGTTCGGTTTGAGGCCCAGGTGCGCTCTGGCTTGCGGCGTAATCTCCCGTCCGCGTTTGGTTCGGCGTACGAAGCCGATCTGGAGCAGGTACGGCTCGACCACGTCTTCCAGTGTATCACGTTCCTCGCCCAGGGTGGCGGCGATAGCCTCAATGCCGGCCGGCCCCCCCTCGTAAATGTTCACCAGCGCTTTCAGAAATGCCCGGTCGAGTGCGTCGAGACCGAGCGGGTCGATCTGCTCCATCTTCAGGGCATTTTCGACGATATCGCCGCTGAGGATGCCGGTGCCTTTGACCTGGGCATAGTCCCGAACGCGTTTCAGCAGGCGGTTGGCGACACGCGGCGTACCGCGTGACCGGCTGGCAATCAACTCCAGCGTTCCCTCCTGGCATTCCAGTTTCAATAGCTGCGCCGAGCGGCTGAGGATCTCCGTCAGCTCTTCCGCACTGTAGAAGTCGAGATGGTAGAGCATCCCGAACCGGCCGCGCAACGGCGCGCTAAGGAGGCCGGCCCTGGTCGTCGCCCCGATCAGTGTAAACCGCTTGAGCGGAAAATTGATCGTCTTGGCGTGAAGGCCGCTATCGACGGTGAAGTCCACCTTGAAATCTTCCATCGCCGGATAGATGAATTCCTCGACCGGGGTGCTGAGACGGTGGATTTCGTCGATGAACAGGATGTCGCCCGTGTTGATGTTGCTCAGCAAGCCCATCACGTCGCCGGCCTTGACCAGGGCGGGGCCGGAAGAGCAGCGGATGCGCGCGCCCATTTCATTCGCGACGACGTGGGCCAGAGTGGTCTTTCCCAATCCCGGCGGGCCGTAGAACAGGATGTGCTCCAAGGGCTCGGACCGCTGCTGGGCCGCCTGCATCGCGATGGCCAGCTTCTCCCGCACATTGCGCTGGCCGATGCACTCGTCCAGGCGCTGAGGTCGTAAGGAGGTATTGAAGGTCTCCTCGGCCTCGCTGAGGGCCTGTCCACTGATCACTCTTCCGATTGCCATAGCCAGAGCTTACCGATTCGGGCCGAAAGTTCAAGCTTGCGTTGCTATATTCCGAGCCCGACGGGTGTCGCATCTCTGGTAGAGACGCAACATCTTGCGTCTCTACAGGCGAGCGGGGACTCTCGCCCCGACTACGTTTAGCGTTAGACTTCGACGCCCTGTTTGAGCCGGTAGACCAGGGGCACGAGCGCCTCGGCGGTGGTGACGTCGGGATGTCTCTGGCTGGTCAATTGGATCAGCTCCATCGCCTCGTTGCGTCTTTCTCCCCAAGCGACGAGGATTTCCAGCGCTTCGGCCTGGAAGGGTTTGAACGCGGGATGTGCCTGGGCCGGCTCGGCTCCGAGGGCGAAGACCTGGAGCTTGCCCTTGAGCGTCGCGACGATCTGCTGGGCCATGCGCTGGCCGATGGCGGGCAGCGACACGAGCATCTTCTCGTCGCCGCCCTCGATCGCGCCGGCGATGTTGGCGATGGGGATGCTCAGGGCCCGCAGCCCTTTTTTGATGCCCATTCCCTTGACGCTGATGAACTTGGTGAAGAAGTCGCGCTCGGCCGAGTTGAGAAAGCCAATCATGCGCGGGATCAGATTGCCGCCGCCGAGTGTCCCTTCGTAGTACTCCATGGTACACAGGACGACGTCCGAGCCGATCTGGTCCGACAGAGCGTTGACGCAGTAACCCGGCAACATGATCTCGTAGGCGATCGGTCCGACCTGCACGAGGGCGGTCTCGGTATCGAGCTTGATGAGCTTTCCTTCGATCCTGGCTATCATGGCTGTCTCTCTTTAGACGGGAATGGCTCTCTGCATCGCATTGGCGCAGCACAGCGCCACGGCCATGGCGTCGGCGACGTCCGGCGGCTTGGGCATCTCGGGCAGGGCCAGGATAGTCTGCATGGTTCTCTGGACCTGCTCCTTCGAGGCCCGGCCGTTTCCGGTCAGTGACTTTTTGATGCGCGTGGCGCTGAAACTCTTGACCTCCAGACCGGCCGCAGCGCCCTTCTGGAGGATGACGCCGCGAGCGTGGCCCATCAGGATAGACGTCCGGGGATGGGCGTAGTGCGAATACAGCTCTTCTACCGCAACGACGTTCGGCCGGAAACGCTCCAGCAGAGTATCGATGTCCTCGGCGATCTGGTTGAGCCTGTCCGCCAGGGGCGAAGCCCCCGACGTGCGAAGGACTCCCGCCTCGACGACAATCTCCACACCCGCGTCGCTGTCAAGGCAAGCGTAGCCACAGACCTGTAAGCCGGGGTCGATACCGAGAATCCTCATTTCCATCTCCACTGGGTGCCTTCAGGCTTGTCTTCGAGGACAACGCCGGCCTCATCCAGCTTGACGCGGATCGCGTCGGCTCTGGCGAAGTCCTTCGCCTTTCGCGCCTCTGCACGCTGCTCGATGAGAATGCCGGCCAGCCGGTCAACCGCATCATCAGAGGTGGCCGAAGACTCGGCGTACTCATCCTGCACGATCCCGAGCACGTCACCGCCCAATCGGGTGAACAGCTCGTCCACGGTACGCAGCGTTTCCCCGGTCGTCTTGACGTCTTCGAGCAGCTTATTCGTCAGACGCATGAGATCGAATAGGACCGCCAAGGCCACGGCCGTATTGAGATCGTCGTTCATCGCCTCTTCGAATCTCGCCTTCAACGGTTCGAGCTGGGCCGCGACGTTCGTGTCGAGCGCGCCCTCCGGCGCCGTCTTCATCTGCTTGCGCAGTGCTTTGACCGTCTCGGCAATGCGCTGGTGGCCGCTATTGGCGGCAAACAAGGCGGCATCGGAAAAATCCAGGGGGCTGCGGTAGTGGCTGTTCAGAATGAACTGCCGGATGGCCAGCGGTTCGTAAGCTTGGTTGAGTCGCTCGTGGTTGCCCGCGAAGGCCTGCTTGAGCGTGATGAAGTTGTTCAGGCTCTTGCCCATCTTCTGCCCGTCGACAGTTACCATATTATTATGGACCCAGTAACGCACGAATGGTACGCCGTTGGCGGCTTCGGACTGGGCGATTTCGCACTCGTGGTGGGGGAATTTATTTTCGAGACCGCCGCCGTGAATGTCGATGGTCTGGCCGAGGTACTTCATCGCCATGGCCGAGCATTCGAGGTGCCAGCCGGGATAGCCCATGCCCCAGGGACTGGGCCATTGCATGATGTGGTTGGGCTCGGCCTTCTTCCACAGCGCGAAATCCACCGGGTTTCGCTTGTCGGGCGACGGCTCGACGCGCGACCCGGCGACCATCTCCTCGACGTTTCGGCCCGAGAGCTTGCCGTAGTCCTTGAACTTGGCGACCTCGAAATAGACCGAGCCGT
>CAYNQP010000065.1:0-11718 GCA_964399325.1 uncultured Pirellulales bacterium | reverse complement strand
ACGGGACTGATATCGAATTTCTTATCGGTCACCGCCATGCGGTCGAGAATCTGACGCTCCTGGTCCTTGCTGGGATAGTCAATCTTGAGCTTGAGCATGAACCGGTCCAACTGGGCTTCGGGCAGCGGGTACGTCCCTTCCTGCTCGATGGGGTTCTGCGTCGCCAGGACAAGGAAGGGACTCGGCAGGGGGAACGTCTCCTCGCCGATGGAGACCTGCCGCTCCTGCATGGCCTCCAGCAGCGCGCTTTGCACCTTCGCCGGGGCACGGTTGATCTCATCGGCCAGGATGATGTTGGCGAAGATCGGGCCCTTACGCGTGTAGAACTGGCTGTCGGACTGCCGGTAGATCTGGGTTCCGATAAGATCGGCCGGCAAGAGATCAGGAGTGAACTGAATCCGCCTGAACTCAGCATCGATGGCCCGAGACAGGACCGTCACCGCCAAGGTCTTGGCCAAGCCCGGGACGCCCTCCAACAAAATATGCCCATTCGCCAAGAGACCAATGAGCATTCTTTCGAGCATGTAGCGCTGGCCCACAATGACCTTGTCGAGCTCGGCAAAAAGGGTCCGCACAAACTCGCTCTTGGCCTGCACCAACTGGCCTATCTGCTTCACATCTGTCGCCATTGAAACTTTCCCCAATCAAAAAGAAAAACATCAGGCAAGTCCCCCCGGCCCTTGTCCGGTCGCAAGGACCGGCCTCAGAGCACACAACTCATAATCGCATTATTACGCCCTCTGCGGCCGAAAGGTTCTCTTTTTACGCGAAAAATTCACGTGTTTCAAGACCCAAACACGGAAGCCTCGGGATGAAAGGTAGATTCACCTTCATCGAGGCGGTCGCGGTCTCCAGCAGAGTGAGACCGTACGCCGCCGGACCGGGCAAGCGGTCCTCCCGAGAACCGAGAACCTTTGGAACCACAACCGCAGCGAAGATACGCGCGCCATCTTTGCTGAACGCACAATCAAGCCCCGCAACAAGTCCAGGCCCCTTCTCCAGCAGTCCGCGTGGTGACTCTCTAGGAATGGTGCCTCCGACGAGCAAAATATAGACGAAGTGCTCTGCACTCCCACCCGAATCAAAATTCGTTATGAGTTGGGATGAATCGGCTGGCGATGTACCGTAAGTTGAGATGTACCGTAAGTTGAGTTGAGGAACGGGATTATCCCGGTGCCAACGGAGAAGAACAAGCCTCTTGGACGCGACCGGCAAGGGGACGGGATTGGGCCCCAGGCGGCCAGAGGGGTTATTTCCGATAAATCGCGAAAAGGGGCATTTTACCTTTCCTGATAAGTTGGTTACAATAGCGGGTTTGTGCTGTCGGCGAAATGAACGAGCGCACCGCAGAAGCCGCGAACCGAAGGATATCCGCGGGCCGGGGGCCTGCCCTGACGAGTGAACCATAAGCAATATGCCGCAACGAACCGAAAAAGTCATCAGGATCACCGGTGCTGCAGAGCACAACCTCAAGAATATCAGCCTGAGCATCCCGCGCGACAAGCTCGTGGTGATTACCGGAATCAGCGGCTCGGGCAAGAGCTCGCTGGCCTTCGACACGATCTACGCCGAGGGCCGGCGCAAGTACGTGGAATCGCTCAGCGCCTATGCCCGGCAGTTCCTCGAACAGATGCAGAAGCCCGCCGTAGGTGACATCTCGGGCTTGCCCCCTACCATCGCCATCGAGCAACGCAGCGCCAGCAGCAACCCGCGTTCGACGGTGGCTACGACGACGGAAATCTACGACTACTTTCGCCTGCTCTTTGCCCGGGCGGGCCAGCCCCACTGCTGGGTCTGCGGCCGGGAGATTACCAGCCAACACTCCTCGCAGATCGTCGAGTCGATTCTGACGCGCCCGGAAGAGACGAAGATTCAGGTCTGCGCCCCGCTGGTGCGCGGTAAAAAGGGCGAGCACAAGGATATCTTCGCCAATGTCCAGCGGGAAGGCTTCGTGCGCGTCCGCATCGATGGCAGTGTCTACGACGTGCGCAGCGTCCCCGAACTGGATAAGAACAAGAAGCACGATATCGCCGCCGTGGTGGATCGCCTGATCATCAAGCAGGGAGTCCGCATCCGCCTGGCCGATTCGATCGAGACCGCGCTGAGACTCGCCGAAGGAATACTCCTGGTCCTGCTCCAGGAACCGGACTCCGACAAGAGCAATGGAGGCGACGGGCATTGGGAAGAAGCGATCTACAGCGAGAAGTTCGCCTGCCCCGAGCACCCGGAGGCCTGCCTGGAGGAGCTTTCACCGAGGCTGTTCAGCTTCAACAGCCCTTACGGAGCGTGCAAGAGTTGCGACGGGCTCGGCACCATTCTCGAATTCGACCCCGAATTGATCGTGCCGGACAAGAGTGTCTCCCTCGAAAACGGCGCGATCGACGCCTGGCGCAAGGGCGGCAAGCGCATGAATATCTTCTACAACCGCCTCGTCAAGCGGTTCTGCCGGATTGCCGGCATCAGCAAGGCCAGCCCCTATGACGAGATCCCGGCCGAGCTGCGACATGTCCTGATGTACGGCACGAGCGATGCCGACCGCGAGAAGTACGGGCTGTCCTTCGAGGGCGTCATCCCGAACCTGACCCGGCGCTGGAAGAACACCACGAGCGACTACGTCAAGGCCCGACTGCACAGCTATCTGTCCGAACAGCCTTGCCGGAGTTGCAACGGGGCGCGGCTGCGTCCCGAAGCCATCGCGGTAACCGTCGGAGGCAAGAATATCCGCGAGTTGACCGAGCTTAGCGTCGAAAAGGCACAGAAATTCTTCGGCAAGCTCAAGCTGAACGAAGAGCAGAGCATCATCGCGGCCCAAATCCTCAAAGAAGTCAAGGCCCGCCTCAAGTTCATGGTCGATGTCGGCCTCGGATACCTGACGCTCGACCGGATCAGCAGCACCCTGGCCGGCGGTGAAGCCCAACGGATTCGCCTGGCGACCCAGGTCGGCAGCGGCCTGGTCGGAGTCTGCTACGTTTTGGACGAACCGACCATCGGTCTGCACAACCGCGATAACAACCGCCTGCTGGGCATACTCCGGCGACTGAGCCGCATCGGCAATACCGTGGTTGTCGTCGAGCACGATGAGGATATCATCCGCGCGGCCGATCATGTTATCGACATCGGCCCGGCCGCGGGCAAACACGGCGGTGAGTTGGTCGCCCAAGGCACGCTGGAAGATATCATCAAGTGCGAGCGGTCTCTTACCGGCCAGTACCTCAGCGGCAAAAAACGCATCGCCCTGCCGGCCAAACGCCGCAAGTACAATCTGCGGAAGTGCATAGAGGTCAAAGGCGCCGCCGAGAACAATCTCAAAGAGATCAATGTCAAGTTCCCGCTGGGCGTGTTCATCTGCGTCACGGGCGTCTCGGGCTCGGGCAAGAGCACGCTGGTCAACCAGATTCTCTTGCGAGCCCTCAAACGCCGGCTTTATCAATCCCGCGAGAAACCCGGCGCGCATAAGAATATCCTGGGGATCTCGCAGATCGACAAGGTGATCGAGATCGATCAGTCCCCCATCGGCAGGACTCCTCGGAGCAATCCCGCCACCTATACGGGGGCCTTCGACCAGATACGCAAGCTCTTCGCGATGACGCGCGAGGCCAAGATCCGCGGCTACCAGGCGGGTCGCTTCAGTTTCAACGTCAAAGGCGGCCGCTGCGAATCCTGTCGGGGGCAGGGGACCAAGAAGATCGAGATGCACTTTCTGCCCGATGTGTACGTAACGTGCCAGGAGTGCAAGGGAACCCGGTACAACCGGGAGACGCTCCAGGTGACGTACAAGGGCAAGAACATTGCCGATGTGCTCGATATGCGCGTGGAGGATTCGGTGGATTTCTTCGCCAACTTCCCCGCGATCGTGCGGATTCTCAAGACCCTGACCGACGTCGGCCTGGGCTACGTGCAGCTTGGCCAGGCCTCAACCACGTTGTCCGGGGGGGAGGCCCAGCGAGTCAAGCTCTCGGCCGAACTGGGCAAAGCCGCCACAGGCCACACCCTGTATCTGCTCGACGAGCCCACGACGGGCCTGCATTTCGCCGACATTCAGAACCTCCTAAACGTTCTGCAACGTCTCTGCGACATGGGTAATACGGTGGTCGTAATCGAACACAACCTTGATGTTGTCAAGATCGCCGACTATATAATAGATCTCGGCCCCGAGGGCGGCGACGGCGGGGGCACCGTAGTCGTCACCGGACCGCCCGAGGAGATTATCAAGAACTCAAAGAGCTACACAGCCAAGTTTCTGAAGGCAAAACTGGAAGCCGAGAAATAACGCAACAGGAGGTAATCGAGTCTTGAGTGCACGATCAACCACGCCACCCCGCCAGTGGGAGTTCCAGCTTAGCAATGTCGAAGACCTCAGGAGGCTCAGCCGACAGTTGGGTGTTTCGGTTGACGCCATTGAGGACGTGTCTATCCTGTCCAAGCCCGTTGAGTTCGGTGGGCTCGTTATCCCCAATTCGCTGTCGGTCCATGCGATGGAAGGCTGTGACGGCGACGCCCTGGGCCGACCCAGCAAGCTCACCGTCCGGCGCTACGAACGGTTCGGCGCCGGCGGGGCCGGATTGCTGTGGGCCGAGGCCATCGCCATCGTCCCGGAGGCCAGGGCCAATCCTCGGCAGTTGTGGCTGCACGAAGACAGTAAGGAAGCCTTCGCCGCGATGGTGAGGCGCGCCCGGGCCAAAGCCGCCGAGGCCAACGGCGCTGGGCACAGGCCGGTCATGGTCGCTCAACTGACGCACTCGGGCCGGTACAGCAAGCCCCGGGGCCTCGCTGAGCCCATCATCGGCCAGCGTGACCCCTACCGCGACCCACTCGTCCCCCAGTGGCCCCCGCACACCAAGGGCAAGAGCAAAATCCCGGACGACTATCCCCTCGTGACGGACGAGTATCTCGACAAGCTCCAGGACGCCTATGTCGCGGCGGCTCGCATTGCGTTCGAGATCGGCTTCGACGCCGTCGATATCAAAGCCTGCCACGGGTATCTGATCAACGAATTGCTGGCCTGTACCCAGCGTCCGGGCAAGTACGGCGGCTCGTTCGAGAATCGCACCCGCCTGCTCGTCGAGACCATCGATCGCGTGCGTGCGGAATTCGGGGACCAGGGCCGCGTCGTCACCCGGCTGGGTATCTACGACGCTATCCCCTATCCCTATGGATGGGGCGTAGACAAAGACGATTATGCCAAACCCGATCTGACCGAGCCGAAGAAACTCGTCGGCCTGCTCAAGAAACGCGGTGTCGAGGTCATCGATATCACCATAGCGAATCCCTACTACAATCCCCACGTCGGCCGGCCCTTCAACGAGCCCATCGTGGGGGGCTACCCCGATCCCGAGCATCCGCTGAGGGGGGTGGCCCGACTCGTCGCCGTCACGGGTCAGATGCAGAAGGCTCATCCCGACATGGCTCTGGTTGGGACGGGCTACAGTTGGCTACGGACCTTAATGGCCAACGTCGGAGCGGCCAACAAGGCCAATGGGCTCGTGACCATTGTCGGAGGTGGACGCATGGCCTTCGCCTATCCGGACTTCGCCAGGGACATCGTCACCCAGGGCAAGATGGACCCCAACAAGGTCTGCATGGGCTGCAGCGCCTGCACACAGATCATGCGGGACGCCGGCCGGACCGGCTGTGTCGTGCGCGACAACGAAGTCTACGGACCGATCTTCAAGCACGGACGCATGAGCGACAGAGACAACCTGCTGCGCCTCGCGGCCGACTGCCGAAAGTGCCAGGAGCCGACGTGCCAGCTTGCATGTCCGGCCGGCATCGATATCCCGAAGTTCATCGACCTGTTCCTCGATGGCAAGGAACGCGAGGCCTACGAAGTCATCCGCCAGGCCAACGTCTTCCCCGAGGTTTGCGCGTGGTTGTGCCCCGTCGAGCAGCAATGTCAGGGCAACTGCCTGCAGGGCTTCATCGGCGACGGCCCGCTTCCGATTGCCGACATTCAAAGGTATCTTTCTGAGAAGGCCAACAAGAGTGGCTGGTCGAAGCTGCGTGTTCCCAAGCAAGCGACCTGCAAGAAGATAGCCGTCATCGGCGCCGGACCGGCAGGGCTGGCCTGCGCGGCGCGGCTCCTCGAAGCCGGTCACGCGGTGACGATCTTCGACAGAAGCGCCGAGTTCGGCGGCATGGTGGAATCGGTTATCCCGCCGGACCGGCAAAGCAGCGCGCTCAAGAACGAGTTGGCCGCGATCTTTGCCGACGTGCCCAAGGATCGAATGACACTCAGCCTGGGCCAAGCGCTCGACGCGACGCATAACCTCGACACCATCATGTCACAAGGCTTCGACGCCGCGTTCATCGGCCTGGGTCTGCCCAAGGCCACGAGCGTGACGAAAAAGCAACTGGCCGGACTGTGGAACGCGATGGATTTCCTCTCGGCGGCCAAGCTGCCCGACAAGATCGATCTGGCCGGCAAGTCCGTTGCCGTCATCGGCGGCGGCAATACCGCCATGGACGCAGCAGTCACCGCCAAGATGCTCGAAGCCAAGGACGTTTACTTGATCTATCGACGTTCGTTCAAAGAGATGCCCGCCTGGGGCGCCGAACGCGAGCGGGCCATCAGCCAGGGCGTCCATTTTCTCATCCTGACTCAACCGCTTGAGTACCTGGCCCGCGACGGCAAGCTGACCGGGATCAAGCTCTGCCCGACGCGGCTGGGTGAACCCGACCAGAGCGGCCGGCGCCGGCCGGAATCCATGACCGCCAGCGCCTACGATCTGGACATGGACATCGCCGTCGAGGCCATCGGCCAGGCCGCGGAGGAAGACATCGAGCAGATGCTACCGGGCGTGAGTATCGGCAAGGGCCTGATTCAGACACAGAACGGCACGCTCGCAACCTCGCGCAAGGCCGTCTTTGCGGGCGGAGATCTCGTGAGAGGACCGTCTACCGTGGTCGCTGCCGTGGCGGACGGCATGAGGGCCGCCGGAGAAATCGATCAGTTCATGCAACAGTAGAAGAGAGGGATTTTGTCATGCCGGAAAGACCCGTAGCAATCGTGACAGGAGGCAGTCGGGGAATTGGCGGAGCGATCGCCCTGGAGTTGGCCAAACTCGGTTACGACCTCGTCATCGCTCACTTCGATTTCAACGAGCAGGGCCAGCCTGATGAGAGCAACGCTCTGGAAACGCAGAAGCGCGCCCAGGCGCTGCGGGCCGGGTGCGAAATCCTGCGCGCCGACGTGAGCAAGGCGGAGGATCGCAAGAAGCTCGTCGAATTGGCCCGGAGCAAGTTCGGCCGCTGCCACATGCTGGTCAACAACGCCGGCGTCGCCCCGTCGAAGCGACTGGACCTGCTGGAGGCAACGGAAGAGAGCTTCGACCGCGTCATGGGCATCAACCTCAAAGGCCCCTACTTCCTCACGCAGAAGGTCGCCAACTGGATGATCGAGCAGAAGAAGGCGGACCCCAAGGGCGGCTATCGTATTGTCAATACGGGCTCGATGTCTGCGTATACGAGCAGTCCCGGGCGCGGCGAGTATTGCGTCAGCAAAGCCGGCGTCAGCATGATGACCATGCTCTACGCCGACCGGCTTGCCGAATTCGGCATCGGCGTGTTCGAGATCAGGCCCGGCATCATCAAGACGGACATGACGAAGGTCGTCACGGCCAAGTACGACAAACTCATCGCCGAGGGCATCACGCCGATCAAGCGTTGGGGCATGCCCGAGGACATCGCCCTGGTCGTAGGCGCCATCGCGGAAGGCCGGCTCGACTTCTCCACCGGGCAGGTCATCAACGTAGACGGCGGCTTCCATTTCAGGAGATTGTGAACCAGAATAGGTCGTATAGGTCCAATAGGACCTATGTTTCAGGAGGTGCGAGGACACTCATGGACATCCAGACTGTCATTCAAACCCTGTTGAAAGACGGATTCATTCTGGTCTTCAACCAGGACAAGCTCGATATCGTCAAAACCGCTGAGGCCCTTATCGCCGCAGGCATCGGCAACATGGAGGTCACCTGTCGAATCAAAAAGCCCCTGGAGAAGCTGTCGCGGCTGCGAAAGGAGTTGCCCAACTTCGTCGCGGGCGCCGCGAGTCTGATCGACTGGCCTGACATGCTGAAGATCTACAACGCGGCGCACGCAGATGATCCACTGCCTTCGCTACAGCAGGTCGTTGACGCCGGCGCCGGTTATCTCGTTTCGGCTGTCAACTTCAGCGAGGCCGGTTTCGAGAGGTTCGCCGGCAAGGTGCCGATGATCCCCGGCTGCGGCAGCGCCACGGAGATCGTCAGCCAGTATTCCAAAGGCGCCAGTCTCTGCAAGATCTTCCCTGCCAAGCAACTGGGCGGCCCGGCATTCGTTAAAGCCATCGATCCGGCCATCCACAAGACCATCAGTCTCGTCCCGACCGGCGGCACGAATGCCATGAACATCCCGGACTATATTCAAGCGGGCGTGCTCGTGCTGGGCGGCTCATTCAGCATGATCGACAAAGCGACCCTGCAAAAGATCATCGACGAACAAGACTACACGCTGCTGGCCAAAGAGCTGGCCGTCGTCAAACAGCTCATCGACCGACTCCGCAAGGAGAAGTATCCGGCATTGGATTTCGCCAATGCTACGGTAGAGCAAGTCACGAAGGCAACCGGCAGAAGCTTCAATGTCGGTTGATCAAGTAGGGTGGGATTCGTCCCACCGAAATGCGCGTGCGAAGGAATCGGTGGGGTAAACCCCACCCTACAGACTGCAAACGAAGGTGAGGTGTGAAACCGTGGGAACCAGGAAAATCGCCAAGCAGAATGTCACCATCCACAATTACAGCACCGTGATCGTCGGGGCCGGGGCCGCAGGAATGAACTGCGCGGTCCATCTCTACGAGTTCATGAAGCAAAGAGGCGTCAAAGACCCGCAGAAACGCATCGCGGTCCTGACGGACGGAATCAAGCTGGGCGCTTCTCGTATGAGCGGCTCGGACAAGCAGACGTACTACAAGCAAGGCACCAGCCCGGAGATTCCGGACTGCGCGGAGGAGTTTGCCAAGACGCTGCTGGCCGGCGGCTGCTGTCACGGTGACCTGGCGCTGGCCGAGGGCATCAGTTCGCTGCGCGAATTCTCTCACCTGGTGCAGGTGGGCGTTCCCTTCCCCACCGACACAATGGGCACCTTCGTCGGTTACAAAACCGACCACGACCCGGCCGAGCGCGCCACCAGCGCCGGACCCAAGACCAGTAAGTTCATGAGCGAGTGTCTTCAGAGGCAGGTCGAGGGCTACGGCATCAGAATCTTCGACAAGCAGGAGGTCGCTCATCTGCTCACCACCGGTTCGGGCAAGGCCAGACGAATCGCCGGTGTGGTAACCGTGAAGAAGTCGAAAGTCACGCAATCGCAATGGGGAATCAGCGTCTTTCTGGCGAGCAACATCGTGCTGGCCGCGGGCGGTCCCGGCGCCATGTACAAGACCAGCGTCTATCCCGAAGGGCAGATCGGCATTCACGGGCTGGCCTTCCGAGCCGGTCTGGCGGCCGAGAACGCCACCGAATCCCAGTTCGGGCTGGCCAGCACCAAGTTTCGCTGGAATGTCTCGGGTACCTATATGCAGGCACTCCCCCGCCTTTTCAGCACCAACGCCAACGGCAAGGATGAGCGTGAATTCCTGACCGGCTTCTTCCCGTCGATGAGCAAGATGGCTACGGACATCTTTCTGAAAGGCTACCAGTGGCCCTTCGATCCGCAACGCATCGAGAAGCTGCAATCGTCGCTGATCGACGTGCTCGTGTTCAACGAAACGCAGAAGGGCCGGCGCGTGTTCATGGACTTCCGCAAGAACCCGATCGGCAATGCGTCGATGAAACCCTTCAACCTCAAAGACCTCGAGCCGGAGGCATACGACTATCTCGACAAGGCGGGCGCCTTCCAAGCCACGCCCATCAAGCGGCTGGCCCACATGAATCCGCTGGCCATCGACATCTACCAGGAAAACGGCATCAACCTCTACAAGGAGCCGCTGGAGATCGGCGTCTGCGCCCAGCACAACAACGGCGGCTTCGCCATCAACAAATGGTGGGAATCGAGCGTCCCGCACACCTTCGTCATCGGCGAGATGGCGGGCAGTCACGGTATCAAGAGACCGGGCGGTTCCGCCCTCAACGCCGGACAGGCCGGAGGTCTCCGAGCCACCGAGTATATCGCCAACGTCTATGGCGGCGATGTCGCCACTTATGCGAGCCAACAGAAGGAAATCGACCAGCAGTTGAGCGCCCTCGTCGAGAAGCTCAACTCCTGGAAGAAATCCTCCGGATCGACCCCGAGTGCCATCATCGACGAGATCCAGGCGCGCATGACCACCTCGGGCGGACACATCCGAGAGCTCATCGATGCCCAGAAGGCCCTGCACGATGCCCTGAACCTTTACGCCCAAATCGAGCGGAACGGGCTCAGGCTGAAGAATCCCAAGTCAGTGGTGACCGCCATTCAGGCCGAGCAGCTCGCGTTGGGCAGCGCCGGTTATCTGAAGGCCATCGTCGAATTGCTCAAGCAAGGCAGCGGGTCGCGCGGCTCCCATCTCGTCCTTGTCGAAGACGGTACCGGGATCCACAAGGATGTCATCAACCAGGCCACCGGCGCGCCGCTGAAGTTCAAGCCTGAGAATACCAAGCTGCGCAAATCCATCCTTCGGATCGAGTTCAGCCCCAAGGCCAAAGACCTGTTCAAGTGCACCACGGTGACGCCCAGACCCGTGCCGAAAGACAGAAAGGCGTTCGAGCCGGCATGGCAGGACTATCGAGAGGGCAAGATCTACCGAGGGTAACGGTACAGAGAAAGGAACGAACCGATGGGTGTGATCGACGTCAGGCCGGCATCCGAGTGCAAGTATGATATTCTGTCTTTGGGCGAGGTCATGCTCCGCCTCGATCCAGGCGAGGAGCGAATTCACACCACGCGCCACTTCCGGGTCTGGGAAGGCGGCGGCGAGTACAACGTCGCGCGCGGCCTGAGGCGGTGCTTCGGCAAACGCGCCGCCGTGGTGACAGCGATCGTGGACAATCCCGTCGGCAGGCTGCTCGAAGATCTGATGCTCCAGGGCGGCGTCAACCTGGAGTACGTCAAGTGGGTCCCGTTCGATGGGATCGGCCGGAAGGTGCGCATCGGGCTGAACTTCACGGAGCGTGGTTTCGGCTCCCGCGCCGCGGTCGGATGCAGCGACCGCGCTAACAGCGCCGCCTCCCAGTTGAAGAAAGGCGATATTGACTGGGACAAGATTTTCGGGCGCGACGGCATCCGCTGGTTCCATACCGGGGGCATCTTCGCCGGACTTTCGGAAACCACGCGCGACGTCATCGTCGAGGCGGTGACGGCCGCCAAGAAGCACGGCACCATCGTTTCCTACGATCTGAATTTCCGCAACTCTCTGTGGAAAGACATTGGCGGCCAGGAGAAGGCCCGCGAGGTCAACCGGGCCATCGCCCCGTACGTCGACGTCATGATCGGCAACGAGGAGGACTTCACGGCTGCGTTGGGCTTCGAGGTCAAGGGGCTCGACAAGAGCTTCTCCAAACTCGATCCGACGAATTTCAAGAAGATGATCGCCGCGGCCGTCAAGGCGTTTCCGAATTTCAAGGCAGTGGCGACCACCCTGCGTAACGCCAAGACGGCGTCGGTCAACGACTGGGGCGCCGTCCTCTACTGCGGCGGCCAGTTCTACGATGCCGCCTTGCGAGAGGACCTGGAGATCTACGACCGCGTCGGCGGCGGCGACAGCTTCGC
>CAYNQP010000064.1:0-11742 GCA_964399325.1 uncultured Pirellulales bacterium | reverse complement strand
AGGTTGGGGTGGACCTGATATGCGGCCGGAAGGTCGCCCAGGTTCGGCCGAACGATCGGGGCGAATTTGCCGCCGTGGAACTGGAGACGGGAGACTGCTTGACAGGGCGTCGGTGTATCAGTACGATACATCCTAAATCGTTATTGGAGCTGGTACCGTCGCACATATTCTCGCCAGCTTACCGACGGCGCATCCGCGAACTTGAGGAGACGCCGTCGGCTGTCGTTTTGTTTGGGCACTGTCCGTCGGCTGCCTTCTCAGGCAATCTGATTCTGCTGGGGCAACCACGGGCGATGGCTAATTGGAAAGACGTGCCCTTGGAAGACCGGCCCTTGTTCATTACGGCGGCGGTGGCGAACGACGGTGCTGTCTCGGTGATCTGTCCGGCGACCTTGGACGACATACCGGGGCTGGACGGCCAAGGGGAACGGCCCGAGGGATATCAGGAGTGGAAAAGGGACCTCGCCGACCGGTTCAGTCGACATCTGGCGACCCACGTGGGAGATGTCCTGGGGCACTTTGACGTGCTGGATGTGGCGACCCCACTGACATTCCGGGACTGGCTGGGCAGTCCCGAGGGCGGACTCTACGGAGTCAAGCACCGCCTGGTGGATCTGCCTCTGTTGCCTCGGACTCGGATGCAGGGGTTGTATCTCTCAGGGCAGGCGGTTGTCGCGCCCGGCGTGTTAGGGGCTCTGTGTGCCGGGTTCCTGACGGACAGTTACGTGAGCTGATGAAACAGGATTGTGAGGAGATGGCTATGCCGCAGCGGCGCGTGGTGATCACAGGGCTGGGAGCGGTTTCTCCCTTGGGCTCTGGGGTCCTGCGCATGTGGGAGGGGCTGCTGGAAGGGCGGACGGCGGTGCGCCATTGCCCGGCGCTGGCCGAAGTCAGGGGACTGCGGACCACGGTGGCCGCGTTGGTTCCCGAACCCGATGCCACCACGATCGATCGCAAGAAACGCCGGTATATGTCCAAGATGTCCATCTGCGCCACGATCGCGGCCAAAGAAGCCTTGCAGATGGCGTCCCTGATTCCCGAACACGTGCAGGGACCGCGCACCGGCGTTTGTTTTGGCTCGACCACGGGCAGTTCCCAGGAAACAGAGGATTTCTTTCTCACGATGCTCAAGAGCGGCGGTATCGAGGGGTTGAAATCAACCCATTTCTTCAAGATCATGAATAATTCGTGCGCTGCGAATCTGGCGCAGGCTTTGGGAATTTGCGGGCGTTTGTTGGCGCCGTCGGCCGCCTGTGCGACGGGAACGATCGCCATTGGGATGGCGGCCGAGAGCATTGCCGCGGGCAAACAGGATGTGATGATCGCCGGCGGCGCCGACGAGCTGCATCCTTTGACGGTTGCCGTGTTCGACACGTTCGAAGCATCGTCACGATCCTACAATGACCGTCCCGACTTGACGCCTCGTCCGTTCGACAAGGATCGCGACGGAATCGTCTGCGGTGAAGGCGCCGGTGCGGTCGTGCTGGAAGAGAGGGAACATGCCCGGGCGCGGCAGGCCGAGATTCTAGGGGAGGTTCGCGGCTTTGCCGTGAACAGTTCACCGAACGACATCGCCAATCCGGCCGTCGATTCCATGATCCAGTGCATGGCTTCGGCGTTGGACGAGTCAGGATTGTCGAAGGCGTCGGTCGACTATGTCAATGCCCACGCCACCGGAACGCCGCAGGGTGATGAGGCAGAGTCGCGGGCTGTGGAGGCCGTGTTTGGGTGTGATATACCCGTCAGCAGTCTCAAAGGGCATATGGGACATACGATGGCGGCTTGTGGCGCGTTGGAGTTGATTGCTACGTTGTTCATGATGCGGCAGGGCGTATTGGTCCCCACGCGGAATCTGCGGGAGCCCGATGCCACGTGCGGCCGCTTGAACTTGCTGAAAGAAATTGAGCGTCGACCGGTGAATGTCGCGATGATCAACAGCTTTGCGCTGGGCGGAGTCAACGCCGCCATGGTGATCAGTGGGAGACTGGACAGTGACCGATGAAAAAGTAGTCGAGATTGTCAATCAAAGCCTGGCCGATGAGTTCGAGGTCGATCCTGATACCTTGAAGCCGGAGGCTCATCTGATAGACGACTTGGGTTTTGACAGTCTCGATTTTGTCGATATGGTGGTCGTCCTGCAACAGGCTTTCGGCGTCGCGCTGAGAGAGGAGCCCCGCATCCGTGACGTGAGGACGCTGGGCGATTTGCATCGTTTGGTCATTGACAAGAAACGGGAACTCGAAGCGCCACGGGACTGAGGTGCTTCTGGGATCACGGCACGCCGTCGAACCGGCCGGAGTAGGTCACTATGAGAATGAATAGTCCAGAGGCCGTCGAATCTCTGGATCTGGGCGGAAAGCTCGCCTCGTGGGGGGCGACCGTTCTCTTGAATATCTGGGTCCCGGTTCTCATGGTCCTGGAGACCGTGATCGGAATCGCAATCTTTCCGGTTGCTTTGGTCGCGTGGCGGATCGTGACGCGGTGGCCGTTTTCCAAGATCATGCGCCATTTCGTCTGGATATACGGGCGGGCCTGGATTTGGATTGTCTCGCCCTTCGTTCGTATCAAGGTGGCCTGGGCCAATCCCGAGTCGGAGGATCGACCGTGCCTGTACGTGGCGAATCACCTGTCGTTCTTCGACATTTTCTGCTTGGCGGCGCTGCCGGTCTTCGATGTGATCATCTATTTGCGATCCTGGCCCTTCAAGATGATATGTTTCGCGCCCTTCATGCGCCTGGCTGAATATCTGGACGTGGAGTCACTGCCCTGGGAAGACATCGTGGACAAGACCCAGGGCTTCTTCAACGAGGGCTGCTCCGTACTGGTGTTTCCCCAAGGCCATCGCAGTCGGGATGGTCAGCTCGGGCGCTTCTATTCCGGGGCCTTCAGGTTGGCGCTTCAGTTCGATGTCCCTATCATCCCGATCTGCATTGCCGGCACCGACCGGGTATTCCCTCCGGGTCGCCGATGGCTGAAACCTTCCCAGGTTCGAATGGAGTGTCTCGCACCGATCGATCCCGCGAAGTTCGAAGGCGAGTTGGGACACATTGAGCTGCGCCGGCACGTCAAAGAGAAGATGGAGGCTTGCCTTGCCAACACGCGTGCCTAATTCGTGGGAGGAGGCCCGGCGCGGTGCGCCCCCCGAGCTGGAACGGGCTGGGACCGTGGCCTTTGAGTCGGCGCCGCAGATCGAAGCGTGCACCAACCGATTGTTGCAGCGTCACGTGCGGTACTGCTACGAACGATCCGAGTTCTACCGACGCCACTTTGACCGCCTCGGTCTGGGCGCCGAGGATATCAGGGGCGTCGCCGACCTGAAGAAGCTGCCCTTCACCACGAAAGAGGACTTGATCGAGCACGCGGAACAGTTGCTGTGTGTGAAGCCGCGCGCGATCGTCGATATCTGTCAGACTTCCGGAACCACCGGCGCGTCCATCGCGCTGTCACAGACCGAGCAGGACCTTCAGCGTCTGGCGTACAATGAACAGTCCTGCTTCGCGGCCGCCGGCCTAACGGCCGACGATCGCGTCATTGTCGCGTGCGCGTTAGGACGCTGCTTCATGGCGGGGCTGGCGTATTTTGAAGGATTGCGTCGGATGGGCGCCACGGCGATTCGCGTCGGAGCCGGGCGACCCGCCGTGCTGGCCGAAGCCGTGCGCGTACATCAACCCTCGGCCATTGTCGGTGTCCCATCGAACCTGCTGCAGACGGGCAAGCTGCTGCAGAGCCGCGGTATCGAGCCGTCCCGACTGGGCGTCACCAAGCTCATCTGTATCGGCGAGCCCGTGCGGGCCGCGGACCTGTCGCCGTCGGCGTTGGGCCGGCGTCTGGGCGATCTATGGCAGGCGCAGGTACTGGGGACCTACGCGAGCACGGAAATGGCCACCTCTTTCGCGGAGTGTGATCGCGGTTTCGGCGGGGGCCATGTCCTGCCGGACTTGATCGTCGTCGAGATCGTCGATGAGACCGGCCACCCCGCCGCGCCCGGTGAGCCGGGAGAAGTGGTCGCCACGCCGCTGCAAGTGACCGGCATGCCCGTCCTGCGTTTGAAGACCGGTGACATTGCGACCCTGCTCACCGAGCCCTGCGCCTGCGGTCGCAACACGCCCCGCATGGGGCCTGTGCTGGGCCGGAAGGCCCAAATGCTGAAAGTGCAGGGCACCACGCTATATCCGGCCGCGGTGTTTGCCGCCTTGCAGGAGATCGAGGAGGTGGGCAATTATTATCTGGAGATCTATCAAGACTATGAATTGTCCGATCGCCTTCGTGTCGTTGTGAGCCTCGAAGCAGGCGCGCCGGTGACACAGGAGCAGATTGCCAGTCGGATCTGCGGTCGTGTGCGGGTCACCCCCGAGGTGGTGATCGCGGCGCCGGAGGACGTCTCGAAACGGACGCGGGCGGAAAACCGCCGCAAGCCGGTCCTGGTCTTCGACTATCGCGAGGACGGAAAGAAAGGATAAACGTGAGATGAAGCGACCGGAGGTTGTTCTCAACGGTAATGATTTGACCGTCGACGACATTGTCGCGATCGGGATCGGTGACAAGACCGTCGCCCTGGCAGCGTCGGCCCTGGAACGATGTCGGCGCAGCCGGGCCTATCTCGAAAAGCAAGTGGCCGCCCGCAACGTGATCTACGGGGTCAACACGTCATTCGGGCCCATGTGCAATAAGATCATCGGCGACGATGAGCTGGAAGCACTCCAGGTGAATCTGATTCGCAGCCATGCCGCCGGTCTGGGGGACCCGCTGAAATACTACGTGGCCCAGGCCGTACTGGTGGTGCGACTGAATACGCTGCTCAAGGGCTACAGCGGCGTTCGCATCGAGCTGCTCGAATTGATGCGCGAGATGATCAACCGGGACATTGCCCCGTACATCCCCGAATGTGGCAGCGTCGGCGCCTCGGGGGACCTGGTTCATCTCGCCCACATGGCCCTGGCCCTCATTGGCGAGGGGCAAGTCTTCCACAGGGGCCAACTGACCACCGCCCGGGAAGCGTTGCAGGCCGAAGGCCTGAAACCGATCCGACTGAGTTTCAAAGAGGGCATTGCTCTGATCAACGGGACGAGCGCGATGACCGCTTTGGCGGCGTTTGCCTTGTTTGGAGCGCGAAAGCTGCTGTCGCTGAGTTGTGTGACCGCCGCCTTCGCCCTGGAAATCTTCGGCGGCATCGACGACGCCTTCGATGAAGACCTGCACCGGCTCAAGCCCCACCCGGGCCAACAGCAGATCGCCGAGACCGTTCGCCATCTCTATCGAGGCTCGCGCAATATCACGCGGCGGGAAGAGATGCACGATCGCATCCGCAAGGAAGAGGTCAAAGGCGCGTACTTCGAGACCAGTGTCAACGTGCAGGATGTGTATTCGATTCGGTGCACGCCGCAGATTCTCGCGCCCGTCCAAGAGAACATCGGGCAGGCGGCCGACACCATCCACATCGAGGCCAATTCAGTCAATGACAATCCCGTCGTGATCCCGGAGAAGGGCAAAATCATCCACGGCGGCAACTTCCACGGCCAGAGCATCGCGTTTGCCATGGATGCCTTGTGCATGGCCGTGGCACAAATGGGCACGCTGAGCGAGCGACGCATCAACAAGCTGCTGGACAAGAACCTCAACGAAGGTTTGCCCGAGCTTCTCATTTCCGGAACGGTGGGCCTGACCATGGGATTCATGGGGGCGCAGTACGTAGCCACTTCGACCACGGCCGAAAACCGGCAGTTGGCCAATCCGGTCGGCACCTTGTCCATTGCTTGCAATGCTTCGAACCAGGACGTGGTCAGCATGGGCACGGTGGCGGCGCGAAAGGCATTCAAGGCGGTGAGCAATGCCAAGCACATTCTGACGGTGGAAGTCCTCGCCGATCTGCAGGCTCTGCACTTCCGTGGCGCCGGCGGTCTCGGGGGCGGTTGTCGGCGCATTCACGAGTTGCTGTCCGAGCACTTCACCGTTTACGACAATACGCGGATCTTTCACGACGAGCTGGTGAAGTTTCGCAAGCTGCTCTTTTCCAGCCAGTTGTTCGACGATCTCAATGTGTACTATGATGGAGAATCTGCGTTATGAGGCTGCCTGCCGACACAGAGCCATTCATGTTGCATCGTTCGCCGCTGCGGCTTGTCCGCCGGCTCCTTCGTGTAGAGGGTGACTTCGCCGAGGCGGAAACGGCCCTCGAAGCGGGGGACGTCGGGATCGGTTCGGACGGGAAGGTGGAGCGAACGGCCCTGTTGGAGATGGTGGCCCAGACCTACGCGGCGGCGCGCGGCTATCGCGACCTCAGCGAGAATAGGCCTCCGGCCCTGGGCTATTTGGTCGGGGCCAGCGACTTCCACATCGAGCGTGCCCCGCGGGCCGGCCAGGCGTTTCGGATCGAGGTCCAGTCGTCCAATTCCTTTGAGGACTTCTACTCGGTCGAAGGATGCGTTGTCTGCCAAGCCGAAATCTTGGCGGCCGGGACGCTCAAGGTGTGGCTGCAAACCGAGACGGGTCCGCAGACCGCGTGAGGAACCAGGCGATGTGCTCGAACAAGATTTAGTGGGAGTCGGTGTTGGGTTCTCTATTCCAGGCAAATCTCCTCGAACATATGGTGGGTCGGGTCTTTCGGATAGGCGAACGCCACCGGCGCGGCTTTGGACTGTGTCTGCTGGCATTGATCCTTCTCGGCGGCTGGCTCGCATTACAGGTGCGCATGGAAGAGGATATCGCCGTGATGCTCCCGGACAGCGACCCGGCATTCGCCACGAGTTATGCCTTGCTCAAGCAGGCGCCGTTTTCCCGCAGCGTGTTGATCGATCTCGAGGCTCCCGAAGAGGGCCAGGCCCCTCTTCTGGCCCAAACAGCCGAACGCTTGCGCGAACGTCTGCAAGCGCCCTGGATCTCGCAGGTGATCGGGGGTCTGTCCATGGAGTCGGGCGCTCGGCTGCTGGACGGCCTTTTCCTGCACATGCCGCAACTGTTCACGGACGAGGACGCCGCCGGGCTGGCGGCCCGGATGGTCCCGGAACAGGTAGGCGAGACGCTGCAAGACAGTCTCAACACGCTCAGCGGGCCTGAAGGCCTCTGGCTGAGACGATGGCTTAGCAAGGACCCGCTGGCCTTTCGCAACCAGGTGTTTCGCAAGCTGGCGGCGGTAGCCGTGCTTCCCGACGTCGGCATTGAAGACGGGGCGCTGATCGACCCGACCGGCCGGCACACCCTGCTCCTGGCCGAGACACCGGTATCGATGGAGGACTCACAGGCCAGCGAACAGTTGCTTCAGTACCTCGATGAAGCCATTGCCGAGACCGTCCCCGATATGCTCATCGCGCATGTGGTGTGCGCCCATCGCTATACGGTCGCCAATGCCAAAACCATCAAGCGCGATCTGGTCGTGGTCTTCGTCTTCTCTTCGATGGGGCTTGTCGCGGTGTTTGTGTCTCTGCTGCGTCACTGGCGGGCGGCGTTTGTGTTCCTGATCCCCTTGCTCGCCATCCTGGCCGGCGTACTCGCGACCGCGGCGGTCTTTCACACGATTTCCGTTATGACCGTCGGGTTCGGCGCCGTGCTGCTGGGCATCTCCGTAGACTATGGATTGCACGTGTTCTTCGCCTTGGGCCGACCGCAATCGGATCGGGCCGGACACATGGCGCGGCTGGCTGTGCCGATGGTCGTCTCCTGCGCCACGACCGTGGGTGTCTTTGCCGTGTTGCTATGGTCGGGGCTGCCGATTCAGCGCCAGCTTTCCGTCTTCTCCATCGCCGGACTGGTGATGGCCCTGGTCCTGGCCATGGCGTGGCTGCCGCACTGGATGGTCGAGCGCAAAGCCGGCCGATGGCTCGCGATACCCGCAACCGGCGCCACGAGGCACCGCTGGGTCGTCGTGCTCTGGCTGGGCCTGCTCGTCGCCTGCCTGCCGTTCGGCCTGCGGGTCCGTTTCGATGGCGACCTGCGCAACATAGGACTGACCCCCGAGGAGGTGCTGGCGGATGAGTATTGCGTGCGCGATACATGGGGAGATCCGCGCGGGCAGGCCCTGGTGGTGGCCGAGTCGGACGATGTCCAGTCCGCGCTGCAGATCAACGAGCAAGTCTACGCCCAACTCTCCAAACTCTGGGACCCGGGGGAGTTGGTCAGCCTCGCGCCGCTGTTGCCCAGTCGGGCCACGCAGCAGGCGAACCTGGACCGCTGGCAGCGGTTCTGGCACGAGGACGGACGTCGGGATCGTCTGCGCGCAACGCTACAGGCAAAGGGTCGTGCGTTGGGTTTCACGGAAGAGGCCTTTACCCCGTTCTTTCAGTGGATGGAGCAGGATCGCGAGCCGTTCGACGTGGCCGAATTCAGGCAGACTGCCGGCTCTCTGTTGGATCTGCTGTTCCTGTCTCGTCCCGAAGGACTGGGACTGATCAGTCTTGTCCCGGACAACGAGCAGACCATCGAGGCCTTCGGCGCCAGTGGCCTGGAGTTGCCGCCGGGAGTTGAGGCCATCTCGCAGCAATGGTTTGCCTCCCTTCTGCGCAGATCGCTGGAGCAGGACTTTCGCCGATTTCTCCTGATGGCGTCGGTCGTGGTTGTGATGGTGCTGGCCATGGCGCTGCGGCGTCTGTCCCAGGTTGTCCTGTGTCTGCTCCCGGCGGTGACCGGCCTGGCGGTGATGCTGGCCGTCATGGGATTGCTGGGCATGCAAGTGAATATGTTCAATATCGCCGCCAGTGTGCTGGTCATGGGACTCAGCATTGACTACGGCGTGTTCATCGTGCGACGACCGCCGGCCCGAGATGGAGCGGCCGAACAGGCGGTGGTCACCTCGGCGCTGACAACCCTCTGTGGCTTCGGCGCGCTGTCCCTGGCCCGCCATCCGGCGATGTTCTCCCTTGGCATCACGGTCGTCCTGGGTATAATCCCTGCTATGGCCTGTGCCCTTCTGGTAATACCTGCGCTGCAGCGCCGGACCACCGGCGAATTGGGATAATCATGAACACACTGAGGAATGAAATTCTGGCGCGTGCGGATGGACCCGTGCGCCGCCGCGAGGACGGTCAGGAGTATGAACTGACGTACGACTTCGGGGCGGATTTCACGGCTTTCTCCGGCCATTTTCCGGGCCATCCGATTCTGCCGGCCTTCGTGCAATTGCTGGCTGGCGAGTGTGCCCTCCAAATCCGCATGGGCCGCCACGTGGTCTTGCGCCGGGTGAAGCGGGCCAAGTTTCTCAAGCCGATCGAGCCGGGCCAGGAGGTGGTTGTCTGCTGGCGGGAGCAGCCACTGAACAACGGCTTGCAGGGCGCTTTCACGCTGCTGGCCGATGGCGAGAAGGCAGCCACGTTCACTCTGGAGATGGCTGGCGGGGAAGACAGCGATGCGTAGATCGTACTTCCGTGACGTACCCGAAGCGCCATCGCCTTTGCGTCTGACCCTGGGCCGGCAGGTCCGGTTCGAGGAGGTGGATTCGATGGGGATTGTCTGGCACGGGCGCTACCCCAGTTATTTCGAGGACGGACGAGTGGCCTTGGGCCATCGATATGGAATCAGCTATTCAGATTTCATCCGAGAGGAGATCCCGGTGCCCGTGCGCCAGATGCAAATCGACTACTGTCATCCCTTGAAATTCGAAGACGAGTTCGAGATTGAGACCGTCTTGCACTGGTCGGATGCCACCCGTATCAATTTCGAATATATCCTTCGCAACCCTCAGGGCCGCGTCGTGTGCACTGGCTGCACAGTGCAATTGATGCTGGACCGTGATCTCAGCCTGCTTCTAGCGCCGCCGCTCTTCTTTGCAGAGTTTCTGGAGCGGTGGAGACGGGGGGATCTGGCTTGAGCGTAGTTCATGTCGCCGACATTGGTGCTGTCGCTGCCCTCGGTTCCGGAACGGATGCCTTGTGGGAGGCCCTGCTGGCGGGGCGCAGCGGATTGGCGCCCGTGCGGCGATTCGCCACCGAGGGTTATGTCTGCAACCAGGCCGGCTGCATTGCCTCGCTGGACGCCGAACACCCTAATTCCCGCCTGGACAAACTGATAGAGATGCTCTTTGACGGAGTCAACGCGGTCCCACCCGATACGGCGCTGTTTACGGCCAGCACCAAGGGAGGAATCGACCAGTTGGAGCGGGCCGTGCGGGGACAGCCGACGCGCCTCGATCGAATTCTCGGCCACCAAGTCGCGGGTCTATTGGCCCAGCGTCTCGGTTTGAAAGGACCCAGGTACAACGTCAATGCGGCCTGTGCGTCGGCCGCCGTGGCCCTGGCTCTGGGCGCGGCGCGCATCACACATGGCGAGGTCGAATCGGTTCTGGTCTGCGGGTTGGATCTGGTCTCGGAGTTCGTCTTCTCAGGCTTTTCGGCGCTGAAGGCGTTGTCTCCAGGCGTGTGCCGTCCGTTCGATGTCGCGCGCGAGGGCTTGACCCTGGGAGAAGGCGCTGCCTACCTGCTGCTGATGAGCGAGGATTGCCTGCGCCGGACAAGACGCGACAGTCTGGGCCGCCTGGTCGGCTGGGGCATTGCGTCGGACGCCCATCACATCACGGCCCCGTCGCCTACCGGCGAGGGGCTGGTCCTGGCGATCCGGCAGGCCCTGGACGGCGCCGGACTGGGCCCGGCCGACCTGGCGGCCGTCAGCGCGCACGGCACGGGATCGAACTACAACGATGCCATGGAACTGACCGCCTTCACCCATCTCTTCGACCGAGTGCCACCGATCCACTCGGTGAAAGGAGCGACAGGCCATACCATGGGCGCCTGTGGCACGATAGAGACGATCGTCGGGCTCTACAGCCTGAAGCATCAGTGCCTTCCGCCCACGGTCGGGCTCTCGGTACCCGAGGAGAGAGCTCGAGGATGTGTCTCGGCACAGATGCAGCCTTTCTCGGGCGAGTACCTGCTGACTACGAACTCCGGTTTCGGAGGCCTCAACGCGGTCATTATTCTGCGCAGGGAGGCGGCGTCATGAGGCTGGAGATACGTGGAGTGGGATGGGTCACGCCTTTGGGGATTGGCGACAGCCGGAGCGGCGCTGCATTTCGGCTCGGTTCCGGCGCGCTGCCGCGCTTACGCAGCAGGATGTTCCTCGACACGGTCCACCCGCGCTACGGCCGCTTCGATCTCTATGCCAAGGCGGGATTCGGCGCTATCGCGATGGCCCTGCGCAGCGCCGGTTTGGAGCGATGGGAGCAGAAGCGGCCCATCGGTCTCGTCGTGGGTACGCAGCGAGGCTGTCTGGAGAACGATATGGCCTATTTCCGAACGGCGGCCACGGAGGGAGGCGCCCTGGCCAGCCCGAATGTATTTGCCTATACCCTGCCAACATCTACGCTCGGAGAGGCTTCTATCCAGTTCGGCCTGACCGGCCCGAGTTTTGTGGTGGACAGCACCCACCCCGGCCGGTTGGATGGGATTCATGCGGCCTTGGATATACTGCACTGGGGTTTTTGTGAAACCATCGTGGCCGGCTGGTGTGACGTCGAGTCGGCTATCTTGGAGGGGAATTCAGGTGACCCTTGTGGCGCCGTGTTTGCGGTGCTGAGTCGAGGTGGTGAAGAGGCCGCCTGGCAGTGGGACAAGGGGCGATTGACGTATCGGGACGCGCCCGTTGACGATATTGAGCGGCTGGTCCATGTGGTGCTTGAGAACGACAGCGCGGATGGCCGTGTGTGAAGACCGTATTTTGCAGGTCTTCGTGGTGGTTTGCGAAAACAACCGGCATGAGATGTGTAAGGGATGGATATTGACCCGTGAAGATGAAGCTGATCTATCCGGCGTGGCCTAAGCT
>CAYNQP010000063.1:0-11842 GCA_964399325.1 uncultured Pirellulales bacterium | reverse complement strand
CTTTTCACGAAGACAAAGATGTTCTGCGGCTGTGCGTTGAGTTTCGCCGAGGAGGCCAACAGTCGGGTCTGCCCGGTTTGTCTGGGAATGCCCGGCTCGCTGCCTGTGATGAACAAGCAGGCGGTGGAGCACTCGATGTTGACGGCGCTGGCGCTGAATTGCGAGATCGCCTCCTTCACAAAATGGGATCGCAAGAGCTATTACTATCCTGATCTGCCGAAGAATTATCAGATCAGCCAATACGATCTGCCGCTTGGCAGCAACGGGTTCATCGAGATCCCGCTGGAGGACGGACGGACCAAGCACATCCGGATCATCCGGGCCCATCTCGAAGAGGATGCGGGCAAGAACCTCCACACGGCCGGCGGCTTCTCCCAGGTCGATCTGAATCGGGCCGGGACGCCGCTGCTGGAGATTGTCACCGAGCCCGATATGAACGGCCCCGCCGAGGTCCGGGCCCTGGCGGTCGAATTGCAGCGCATCGTCCGCTATCTCGGTGTCTCCGAGGCGGACATGCAGAAGGGCCACATGCGGTTCGAGCCGAACATCAACTTGGCCATCGAAAGGGCGGGACAGGAGTTCCGCACGCCCATTGTCGAGGTCAAGAACCTCAACAGCTTCCGGGCGTTGGAGCGGAGCGTCGCCTATGAAATCGAAAGGCAGCTCGACGATTTCCTGGAAACGGGCGTGACCTTGCAGATGGGCAACAAGTCCACGCGCGGCTGGAACGACGCCGACGAGATGACGGTCCTGCAGCGCGAGAAGGAAGAGGCGCACGACTATCGCTACTTCCCCGATCCCGACTTGGTGCCCGTGACGACGACGCCCGAGTGGCTGGATGAGATTCGATCGCGGCTATGCGAATTGCCGATCACCAAGCAGATGCGCTATGTCGCCGAGTACGAACTGAGCGATTACGATGCAGGCGTCTTGACGGCCGACCGCTCGACCGCCCACTTCTTCGAGCAGACCGTGGCGGCCGGCGGCGATCCGAAGCGGGTTTGCAACCTGCTGACGCAGGTCGGTTTGAAGCTGGCGCACGAGCGCGGCTGCAACCTGCCGTCTCTGGGCATCGAGCCGGCTTCAGTGGCCAATCTGGCCCGGATGGCCGATGCCGGGACCGTCAGCGCCACGGCGGCCGGCGCCCTCTTGCAGGCGATGAGCGAAACGGGCCAGACGCCCGAGGTCCTGGCCGAAGAGTTGAACCTGATTCAGAAGAGCGATGCCGGGGAGTTGGAAGGTATCGTGGACCAGGTCCTGGCCGAGAATGCCCAAGCCGTCGAGGACGTCGTCAGCGGCGGCAAGAAGAGCAAGAAGGCCAGGGGGTTTCTGCTGGGCCAGGTCATCCAGAAGACCAAAGGCCAGGCCAATCCCAAGGTGGTCTCGGAGATTCTGGAACGCAAGCTCAAGTGACACGATGGAGTGACGTCAATGAAACTGGCAAACAGCAACGACGTGCCGAAGCTGCCCGTCGAAATGGAAGGGGCCCAGGGAGTCACGATCCAATGGTTGATCGGCAAGGAAGACAAGGCCCAGAACTTTGCGATGCGCCTGTTCGAACTCCAGCCCGGCGGCCATACGCCTTTGCACCGCCATCCGCACGAGCATGAGGTCTTCGTGCTTGCAGGTCACGGCGTCGTCGTCTTCGAGGGCCAATCGTCGCCGATCGGGTCCGAGGATGTGATTCTGGTTCCAGGCGGCAAGGAGCATTGCTTTCAGAACACCAGCGACACGCTCCTGCGTTTCCTGTGCCTGATCCCCGCGTCGGCTGTCTGACAGCCGGGCGGGCTCACCTCTCAGTGGTTGTCCCGTTTGCTGCGGATCTTGCTCTCGGTCCCGGCACGCAGGCGCCCGATATTCTCTCGGTGCCGGACGATGACCATAACGGGTATGGCTACGGCGGCCGCCAGCAGCGGCCACATCCGGCCCAATTCCCAGTCGGGTATGAGAGCCACGGCGATCGTCAGCGTGACGGGAAATGCCAGCGCGCCGCAAATGGACGCGAGCGAGATGTAACGCCATTTTAGCACGCACGCTGCCCACACCAGCAGGGCGACCACGCCGCAGAGCGTGAAGTAGGGCCACAATCCCAGGGCGACACCGAAGCTGGTGGAGACGCCTTTGCCCCCTTTGAATTTCAGATAGATTGGAAAGACGTGTCCGAGAACCGCCGCCACGCCGACCGCCAGCCAGAGGGCAAAGAATCCGGGAGAGGCCGGTGCCGCTTGGCTGCGCGCAGCCACCCAAGGGAACGTGACCACGGGGACGAACCCCTTCAGGACGTCCAGCCCGAAGCAGGTGTAGCCCCATTTTCGCCCGCACGCCCGCGCCACGTTCGTGGCGCCGATATTGCCCGAGCCGACGGCCCGCAGGTCCTGGCGGTGCATCTTCGCGATAATCACGCCAAACGGGATCCCGCCGACCAGATAGGCCGCGACAATCGAACAGATAAACACAGCAGGCATCTTCACCTATGCATCAAAGGCGTCGCATTGATCGAGCGGCAGTTGCTCGCACGTGTCTCCGATTCTATTGGCAGACCTCACCCCTCACAAGGGTAATGCCGCGTCTGACCTGCTGTAATCTCACTGAGCCGGACCGCTCTTCAACTTGTTGCATATGGATTCAATCAGTCTGGCCTGGCCCTGATCGAACTGACTCTGTATGTCTGCGACGCTTTTGCCCTGTTCCATCAGGGCCTTGACTCTTGCCGACCCAGCGCGGACGATACGAGCAAGAGAGCAACTGGTATGAGGGAGAATCTGATGCTCTTATTCATCGCACGATCTCTTTCGCATCGACTTTCAGTTGCGGATAGTATTCTATGGCTGCCCATACTGCGACGGGTTCTCATCCACCTGCTTGAAGTAATACTCGATATCGTAAGAGAGCGCCTCCTTAGCCCGTTGGCGGAAGGTGTTCGCGCGCTGCGTCATTCCACGCTGGACATAGAAAGCGTAGATGTCACGCGGCTGCGAGGAGGAGTAGTTGCCCACTTTCTCCATGGCATCCAGGTAGCGGTCGAGCTTGCCCGAGCGGACCTGGTCGGCGGGCTGGGCCTGAAGATACCTGAAGAGTATCTGCCAGGCCGTGAAGGCCGGTATCTGCCCACCCCAAAAATTCTCCGGCTCGGTCTTCTGCTCCACCGCCGTGGCCAGGCTGTCGAGGTAGGCGACAGGATTCTCGCGGGCCAAGGCGATGAGGAAGAGCGGTTCGAACTCATCATTCTCAAGGTTTGCGGTGAAGACCTCGGCAATGGCCTCGTTCTTCGGCGAGAACGAAAGCAGACTCATGGCGGCCGCCTCGCGAACCTTGGGCTCGGCTTCCACCAGGAGTGTCGCCAAAATGCCGGCCATCTCCACCTGCTGAGCGAAGCCTGCGGCGCGAGCCACGCACGCGCGGACCTGCGGCGCGGCATCGCCGGCCAAGGCGGTCAGATGCTTGCACGTCTGGGGGCCGGGGAAATCCGCCAACAGCAAGGCCGCCGAGGCGCGGACGGCCGGAGCCGGGTCCGTCAGCCATCGTTCGATGGACTTCAGGAGTGCCGGTTCTCGCACCAGTCCCAACGCCCGAATCGCCATAGCGCGTGTCTCGTCGGGCGCATCGCTGTCCGCCAGCGCAGCAAGATCCTGCCAGTACAGTTCGCCGCCGACATTCCTCATCTTCGAGTCCATCTTGCCCATGCCGGGCACCTCGGCGCTGCCCACGGTGGCGAGCCAATGAAGTGCCTCCCTGTCGGACAGGTAAGGGTTGTGGGAGCCGATTACGGGCAGGGCCGCTTGGGCAATCCTCGGTTCACGACTGTCGATCAATCCGTGTACGCCGGCCAGGACGCCTTCTCGATCGAAATCCGATAGAGCCCCGAACAACCGCGAGCCGCCGCTCATTTGATCGAGTTGGCCGATGGCATAAATGACGTCATCGACCGTGGGGCTGGCCAACATGGCGGTCAGTTCGGTCCAAAGCACCTGCCTGATAGCGGCGGAGGCCAATGGTTTGTTGTCGGGGCACAGCAAGACGCCTTGATCCTCTTTGATCTTGTGGTTTACCCAGAGCTGGCGGAAGATGCCGGCCGCCTCCGTCTTCTTGGCGAAAACGATATAGCTCCTGCCGGGCTCGAAGTGATAATACTGTGGCATGAAGAACCCAGGCGTTGGCTCCGGGTCGGTGTCGTAGTGTCGGAACGCCAGTTTGTCGTGCAGTCCTTCGCCTTTGATGACCGAGATAACCTTGAACTGTGTCTCTCGGGCAAGAAACCCGGAGCATGGCTTGAACCAGTCGTCTTGCACCGGTTCGGTCGCGATGGCGGTGCCCTTGAAGATGATGTCTGCCTCCGCGGTCAGTTTCTCCAGGCTCACCGCAGGGCCAACCGGGTACGCGGATGCGACACTGGCGTACAGCAGCAGAACGAACAAGCTCATCGTGCATCGGTAGGTCTCGATTGCTTTCATATGTCTGGTCCTCCGCAAGACACTCCCTATCTATTATTGGCCCCAGCCTCGCATCCTCGCCCCTGGCGTGCTACGCGAACTTGGCATCCGGGACTTCGCGCACGGAGGGCTCGACGTCGAAGAAATCCTGGAGCTCGAAGCCGAACATGCTCGCGATGACGCTGCTGGGAAAGGTCTGGCACTTGTTGCGGTAGTCGCGGACGTTGCCGTTGAAGAACCGCCGGGCCGCCTGAATGCGGTCCTCGGTATTGACCAGCTCGCGCTGGAGCTCCAGGAAGTTCCGGTCCGCCTTCAGTTGCGGGTAGTTCTCCACGACCATCAAGAGCTTCTGCAAAGCGGCCACCAGTTGATTCTCATCGGCGGCCTGTTGAGTGGGGCTGCCCTGGCTGGCCATGCACTGAGCCCGCAGTTGCGTGATGCGCTCGAAGACCTCCTTCTCGTGGGCGGCGTATCCCTTGACGGTGGCGACCAGGTTGGGGATCAGGTCGTACCGCCGCTTCAGTTCGGTGTTGATGTTGGCCCACGCGTCCCGAATGTGGTTGCGCAGCGCGACCAGCGTGTTGTAGGTCAGGACGACATAGAGAATGGGCAGTACGACGAAAGCGGCCAGAACAATCAGCGGCGCGATCATGATCAGCTCCGTGAAAACAAGTAGTCGGGCAAGAGCGACCTGATGTGGATCAGACGCTGTAGGTTCGGTTCGATTTGCTCGGGCGACAGCCGCCGGCTGAAGGAAATGGCCAGCGAATCAAGCTCGATTTCCATCGTCAGGTCGGAATTCGCGAGCAGGTATTCGATCATCTGGGAATTGCACACATCGTAGGCAAACTTCTTGTCGCGCGAGCGGACGCAGAACTTGCGGGAGAACTCGTGCGATTCAAAGTCGATGTCATCATAACCGACGGCCTGGGCGATCTTCGAGAAGATCCCTTCCGGCCCGATCGTCAGCTCCGGGAACGATCCGGGCAGGCGCAGGATGAAGAACGAGAAGCGGTGGTGGTGGGTCTGCCGACGGCCCTTGGAGTCGCTGGAGTGGGTCTCGTAGTGGTAGTCGAACGCCGTGATATCATGGCCTTGGTAGTTGCCGGCGAGGAGGTTGAAGGCGTAGCGATTGGACCCTTGCCGCAGCTTGTCGAGGAACTTGAACCGGCGGGCGATGTCCCGGTCCTTGCCCGGGTTGAAACGCAGGCCGAGCCGGGCCGCCAACGCTGTCATTGCTTCGCGACGTTTGGCGGCGCTGATATGGGCGAAGATTCCCAAGACGACGATCAACGCAATGAAGCCGATGATGATGACGAATGGCATCCTCAGTGTCTCCTGTCTTCTGCGGCCGGTGCGTACACGACCTCGTGATCTTGAGCAGAAACGATTATAACCCATGTGTGTCATATCGAAAGGCAATTTGATTGCTGAGGGGACAGAAGTGCGAGTAGACTGGTTTCGTCGGCCTCAGGAGAGATCCGAGAACGACAGATGCGCGGTCGCAGAAAGGAGTGCCGAGAAGATGCCCAAGACCCAGATCGTCGCGACATTAGGGCCGGCCAGCGCCAATGCCACGGTCCTGCGCAAGATGTTTGCCGCCGGGCTGGATGTGGTCCGCCTGAACTTCTCGCACGGCACGCACGACCAGCACGCGGCCTTGATCGAGCTGGTGCGCGGTCTCAACAAGAAATACCGCCGGCACATCCGGATCATGCAGGACCTGGAAGGCTTCCGTGTCCGCGTGGGCCGGTTCGAGGGCACCAATACCCGAGAGTTGAAGCATCATTCGACGGTCTGGCTGTCAAACGACGAAAGCGCCTCGGGGCCCAAAACCATTCCGTTCGACTACGTCGGTGACCTGACGCGCATCAAGCCGGGCCAGCTTATCTATATCGACGATGGCAACCTGGCGCTGCGGGTCAAAGAGACCTCGGCCGCCAGCCTCAAGGCCATTGTGGTCGAGGGCGGCGTTCTGAAGGAGCGCAAGGGCATCAACATGCCGGGAGCCAACATCGAGTTCGACGCCATGACGGACAAGGACAAGAAAGACCTCCAGTTCGGTATCGAGCATAAGGTCGATTACGTGGCCTTGTCCTTCGTGCGCGACGCCGCCGACGTGGGCGAAGTGGCCGATCTGCTCAAGCCCCATCTGCCCAAGTGCGGCATCGTCGCCAAGATCGAGAACCGCCAGGCCATCGACAATATCGACGCGATCATCAAGGCCGCCGACGGGATCATGATCGCTCGCGGCGATATGGGCGTGGCGATCCCCATCTACGAGGTCCCCATCGTCCAGAAGCACATCATTGCCAAGTGCAACGCCGCGCACAAGTTCGTCATCACCGCCACGCAGATGCTCGAACACATGACCGAGCACAGCCGGCCCACCCGCGCCGAGGTCACCGACGTGGCCAACGCCATCCTCGACGGCACCGACTACGTCATGCTCTCAGCCGAAACCGCTGCCGGCAAGTTCCCCAGCGAGTCCGTCGCCATGATGAACGAGATCATCAAGTTCACCGAGAAATCCAAGGGGACTCTTAAGCGATAGCTGTTCATGATCCCGATGCCGGCGTCCTCGCCATGCTTGTCATCCTGAGCCGAAGGCGAAGGATCTGGGCTTGGCAGAAGAGGGCACTCATGTTCTCTGCCCAGATACTTCATTGCGTGGCGCTCCATTCAGAGCCTGTCCTGAGCCCGTCGGAGGAATGACAAGACGGAGCCCAAGAATCGATCCTAATCCGTATCATTTGTCATTTCGACCGGGGGCCGGAGCGGAGAAACCTGGCCGCGAATGAGAGGCGTGTCGTCTCCATGACCAGATGTCTCGACTCCGCTTTGCTTCGCTCGACATGACAAATGACAGTGGCATAGTCTCTTTGGAGCCGGTGCCGCGGGGGCGGTAGATCTGCGCATCATGGCGACAGGAACGACCCTATCCGATCCGGTGGTCGTAGGCGCGGTAGAGGAGGGCGAGTTCGGCGGTTTGGGCGTCGTAGTGGCGCTGGAGCTCGGCTAAGTGGTCGGGGTTCTTGTAGATGTCGGCGTCGCCGAAGCGCTGCTTCATCTCGTCGATCTCCCGTTCGAGTTCCATGATCATCTCCTCGATCTGCTCGACGGAATACTTGTTGAATCGCTTCAGTTCCTCGGGCGTCGTTGGCCGGGCCGGGCCCTTGTCGGCGGTGGGGCGGCGCTTGCGTGCGCCGGCGGCTTCGGACTTCCGCTTCTGCTGCTCGACCTCGACGCGTTTGCGCACCAGGGCAGCATAGACGGTGTAGGCAGGTTCCCCGGCCACGAACTCGGTCTTGCCCAGCCGGCGGTTGCCCAGTTCGTCCGTGCCGATCACGAGAAGCTTGTCCACCACCCGGTCGAGAAAATAGCGGTCGTGACTGATGGCGATGATCGTGCCGGTGTAGTCATCCATCGCGGTCTCGAGCATCTCCCGGCTGGCAATGTCGAGGTGGTTGGTGGGCTCGTCCATGACCAGCACGTCCGGCTCCGTCAGGACGAGCTTGCAGAGCATCAGGCGATTGCGTTGCCCGCCGCTGAGGTCGCCGCAGAGTTTGAAGGCATCGTCGCCCGTGAAGAGGAAGGCGCCGAGGCGGCCGCGCACCTGCTCGGCGGAAAGCTCCGGCCTGACGCTGCGGGCCTCGTCGAGCACGCTCTGGGCCGGGTCGAGCACGTCGCCGTGCTGATCGAGATAGCCGATACGGAGACTCGCGCCCAGGCGGATGCTGCCGGCGGAAGGTTCGAGCCGGCCCAGGGCCAGTTTCACCAGGGTGCTCTTGCCCGTGCCGTTGGGACCGGTGATGCCGAGGCGCTCGCCGCGGAGGATGTCGAACGTGAGGTCTTCGAAGAGAGTCAGGTCGCCGAAAGACTTGCCCAGCCCTTCGACGCGCAGCACCAGGTCGCTGGTGCGGTCGGCCTTGCCGAACGAGAAGTGGATAGTCTTCTGGTCGGTGGGTTTCTCCAGGAAGTCGGGGTTCTCCTTGAGCAGTCGGTTCAGGCGCGTCTTGCGGCCGCGGGCGGTGCCGCGCATGCCCTCCTGGTCCTTGTTTCGCGCGATGAAGTCCAGCGTCCGCTCGACCATCTCGACCCGCTGGGCATGTTCCCGCTCCTGTTGCAGCCGCACCGTTTCTCTGGTCTGGATGTAGTTGTGGTAGTTGCCGTTCCAGACCTGGGCCTGGCGATTCTCCACCTCGATGATCTTGCACACGACCTTGTCGAGCAGATAGCGGTCGTGGCTGATGACGACCGCCGCCCCCCGATAGCCGGACAGGAACCGCTCCAGCCATTCGGTTGCTTGCAGGTCCAGGTGGTTCGTCGGCTCGTCGAGCAGCAGCAGGTCCGTTTCCAGCATCAGGACCTGGGCCAGACCGAGCCGCGAGAGCTGCCCGCCGCTAAGGGCCGTAGTCTTGGCATGATGTAACTCGGGCTCGAAACCCATTCCCGCCAGCGTCGCGCTGATGCGAATCTCGTATTCATACCCGCCGGCGATCTCGAAGTCGCGGCACAGGCGGTCGTACTGCCTCATCTTGGCTTCCAGGGCCGTGCCGCGGAGGCTCTCCATCTCGTGCGAAGCGTTCTGGATGGCCCGTTGGAGCTTGAACAGGTGCTCGACGCCGGCGTGCATCTCTTGCAGAACGGTCCGCCGGCCGCTGAAGGTGGCCTCCTGGGCCAGGTAGCCGATTCGCAGCCCTTTCTGCTTGACGACCCGCCCCTTGTCCGGCTGGATCGCCCCCGTGATGAGCTTCAGGATAGTGCTCTTGCCCGAGCCGTTGGGCCCGACCATGCCGACCTTCTCGCCCGGGTGCAGTTGCAGATTCAACTGATCCAGCACCACCTCCGAGCCGAAGGCCCTATGAATATCCTGCAATGTGACAATTGCCATCGACCGAACCTGCTCCGAAACCTTGCGTTCAAAACGAACCGGCCATCTTACCGATTGTTTTGCTTCGGCACAAGGCCGGCGAAACACGCCTCGCGACCGCGCCGACTCCAGACTGGGCATCCAATGGGCAAGTGGACTCTGCAACCGTGATTGTCATTGCCCCGCGCGGAGGGCTCTGCCCACGGGTGAAAGGTTCGCGGACAGACGTCTTGGCTTGGTCGTGCGGTGGTCGGTGAGATACTCCCGGACGTGACAGGAAAAAGCAGTTGCACTCGGGATTCTGGGTCGAGTGACTTGACAATTGTCCCTGTCCCTGGTATACTTGAGTGCGGTTGGCGTGGCAGTGTTATGAGGAACGCGATGTTTGCTCTGGTCGTAGCGGCACTGAGTCTGTCGCTTGCGTCCGTGTCACTAGCCGAGGCGCCCGTCTGCTTCGCCGATCCGAATCTCCAGGCCGCCGTCGAAGCAGAATTGGGCCTGTCCGATCCCACACCCACCGATATGCTCGCCCTCACGTGGCTTGATGCACGTAGCAGAGGCATCGTTGATCTCACCGGTCTTGAGCACGCGACGAATCTGACCTATCTGAATCTGGGGGACAACCAGATCAGCGACATCTTGGCTCTGTCATGCCTGACGGATCTGACCGAGCTCAACTTGTGGGGCAATCAGATCAGTGATATCGCGCCGCTGTCCGCCCTCGCCAATCTACCCCGCGAGCACCTGGACCTACGAAGGGATCGCCTTCTACGCTTATCCGGAAGGGGCCCAGCCGGCCGAGGCCGCGGCGGTGCATCGCTTCTGGTCGAGCACGCTCAGCGGCCATTTCTACACGATCAGCGAAACCGAGAAAGACCACGTCCTGGCCACGTATCCCACCCACGTCTGGCAATATGAGAGCACCGCCTGGTATGCGTACGAGCCGTAGGCCGAAAACGCGCGTGGGATAAGGGCAAGATGAAGGAAAGCCGGGATCGGGCAGGTAGATGTAGCCCAGTCGCCCTCGGCTGGGAGTTTGAGAGTCCACCCCCGGGGGCGGGGGTGCCACATGAAGCAGTTCGCGACCCTGCGTGGCGCAGGGCCGGGGGATCTAGACGTTCTTTTACCACCACGGCCACAGGGTCATGCGGTTGCGGAGGCGGTCGAAGAGGCTGTCGCTACCGTTATCCGGCGCGTCTTGGGCGGCGCAGCCGCAAAAGGGACACGTCCTTCCTGCGAACATTTGAGGCCACCGATGACAGATGCAGTCGCAGGTGCCGTCTTCGCCCGCGGCCGGGCTGTCCGAGACCGTAAAAAAGGCCGATTCCATCCCGTCTCTCATGCCGTGGTGGGTGACTCGCACCGTATAGATTCCAGGACTCAACTGGCCCAAAGAGAGAGTCCGCTTGTGGAGCACGAACGCCTGAGTCACTATGCTCCCGGGACTTGGGGTCGTCCAGAACAAATCCAGTTGAATCAAGTTGCCCACAACTTGGGCTGTTACGTCGTCGATATGATAGCCGCCCGTGTTGGTCCAACGGGAGACCGTCACCTGAACCTCATCCTGGCTTGTCGGCTCGCTCGGTGTGATCGATATTTCCCCCTGTGCCGCCGTGCATAGCGCCAGGATCGCTGTCACTACCCATGCATACCTTTTCATCGCCTGCCTCCTTGCCAAATGATACACCCTGTGATTCAGATCGGCCCGGTTCCGTCGGGTCGCACTTTGTCTGGAGAAAGGGCGGGGCAGTGGTCTGCATCGCCCGCGAGAAAGCATGCAGATACCCAGCGGAAGGGAGACTGCGCACGCTCCCGAAAATGATCGCATCGAGTCGCTCCGCCACACCCCATGTCACCTTGTTCACTATGGCACTTTTGTATATACGATATATCCGTGTTTGTCAAGAGAAAAATGCCCGACGGGAAAGGCCAAAAGGCCGGGGTACGGTTCACGTCTGCAGGTAGATTTGCCAAGATCGGCCGGGGGGGGAAGGATGTCATTTCGACTGGCAGGCTGAAGGCCGGAATGGAGAAATCCGGCCAAGAAGGCGGATGGAATAAGGGGCAAATGAAAAGAGCAGGGATCAGAGGCGGGGTGGATGTAGCCCAGCCGCCCTCGGCTGGGAATCCGAGAGTTCACCCCCGAGGGCGGGGTGCTACACTGCGGCCGAGACGAGCGGTAGGGTCGGGTACAGTGTGTGGCCTTCGAGGCGGCCGGATTTTGGACTTTTGCCGAGAGGGACTTGCTGCTAAGATTCGATCTTCTGGATGAGCAGACGGCGCTGAGCGTCCGGCTGGGTGAATGGCTTTGCCGGAGACCATTTGGGGATCGAAATGACCGAGCGATTTGAGAGCATTGACGAAATTCTGGATTTTGCGATTGCCAATGAGGCTGAGGCGAGCCGGTTCTATGCCGACTTGGCGGCCAAGATGGATGACCCTGTGATGCGGAAGGCATTTGAGGATTTCGCCGGAGAAGAGCAGGAGCACAAGGCCAAGCTCGAAGCCGTCAAGCGCGGTGAGTATGCATTCGAGGCCA
>CAYNQP010000062.1:0-11862 GCA_964399325.1 uncultured Pirellulales bacterium | reverse complement strand
TCGATGTATTGCGGCATCCGGACAGTGACGGTTCGAAAGGGACGGAACAATGAAACGCATTCTATTGCCGATAGCGATTGTTCTCTTTGCCGTTGGATGTGTGGCGGGGGTGGCGCTGCAATGGCAGTTTGGTTTATTGTCGAGTGCGGCACCCGGCGCTGCGTCGGCGCCGGCAGACAGTGAGGAGCACGGGCTTGAAGAAGAGGCGCTTGCGGACGAGCATCTCGTCGAGTTGAGCAACGCACAGGTCGCGGAACTCGGCATCACGCTGGCCCCAGCCGGTGCGGGCCAAGTGCAGCGCACCGTCACACTGCCCGGCGAGATTGTAGTCAACGCCGACCGGCTCGCGCACATCGTGACGCGCGTGACCGGTGTGGCGAAGGAAGTGAGAAAGACGCTCGGCAACAACGTGACTAAAGGCGAGGTGATGGCCGTGGTGGACAGCCGCGAATTGGCCGATGCGAAGGCCGCTTATCTCGCGGCGCAGCGCAAGCTCGAACTCGTCGACGCTAAATTCAAACGGGAGCAGAGTCTCTGGGCCAAGAAGATATCGTCGGAGCAGGAGTTCCTGGACGCGAAGCAGTCGCGCGCCGAGACGCAGATCGAATTGCACACCGCCGCCCAGAAACTCCACGCGTTGGGTTTCTCAGAGGAGTATGTCCAGAACCTGCCCGGGCTCTCCGACGCGACCCTTACGCGCTACGAGATCACGGCACCGTTCGATGCGACCGTGATCGGAAAACACATCACGATCGGTGAAGCCCTCAAGGACGACTCGGAGGTGTTCGTGATCGCCGACCTGTCCACCGTCTGGGTCCAGCTCAGCGTGCATCAGCAGGATCTGCCTTCGGTTCGAGAGGGCCAGGAGGTCCGGGTCTCCTTCGGGCCGGGGGTGCCGCCGGCCACCGGGCAGATCAGCTACATCGAGCCGGTCGTATCCGAGCAGACGCGTACGGCGCTGGCCCGCGTCGTGCTGCCCAACGCCGACGGACAATACCGGCCCGGTCTATTCGTCAGCGCAGAGATCGTGACGGAGATCGTGCCCGTGGCGGTCCTGGTTCCGCCAGAGGCCGTCCAGACGCTGGAGGGACTCCCGGTGGTGTTCGTGCGGACCGAGCACGGCTTCGAGCCGCAGTTCGTGACGCTGGGGCTTTCGAGTCGCGCGGGGATCGAAATCACGAACGGGTTGGCGGCCAGCGAGGCTTATGTTGCCCACGGAGCGTTCGAGTTAAAGGCAGCGCTGGTCACGGCCGGCCTTGGAAGTCATGCCGGTCACGGCCATTGAAAGGAGCCACCGAATGCCCGCGCGCATCGTGGATATCTCACTGCGTTATCGATTCTTCGTACTCATCGCCATTGCCGGCATCATCGGGTATGGCTCGTACGCCTATACGCAACTGCCTATCGACGCCTTCCCGGATACGTCGCCCGTGATGGTGCCGGTCTTCGCCGACGCGCACGGCATGGCGCCCGAAGAGATCGAGCGTTTGATCACCTTCCCCATCGAATCGTCCATGAACGGCCTGCCCGGCGTGACGCAGATCAAATCCACCTCGGCGTTCGGAATGGCCGTCGTGTATGTCTACTTCCGGGATGACGTGGACATCTACTTCGCCCGGACCATCGTCTCCGAAAGGCTCGACCAGGCCCTCGCGGAGCTGCCTGACATGCACGAGCCGCCCAAGCTGGGGCCGATCTCGACCGGGCTGGGCCAGATATTCATCTACTACCTCACACTCGACGAAGGGACCGACACGGAGGGCAAGGCCCGTGACATCTACCTGCGAGAGATCAACGACTGGATCATCAAGCGGCAACTGCAAACCGTCCCAGGCGTCACCGACATTCTCTCCATTGGCGGGCACGTCCTGCAGTATCAGATTCGGATCGATCCCCATGCCTTGAATCAATACGGCGTATCGTTGGAGGACGTGGTGCAGGCCGTCACCGCCAACAATGCCAATGTCGGCGGCCAGTTCATGGTCCTCGGCCAGGAAGAGCATCTGGTGCGCGGCATCGGCCTCGTGCGCGGCCTGGAGGACATTCGCAATATCCATGTCACCGTCCGCGACGGCATCCCGATCAGGATTTCCGATATCGCCGAGGTGGCGTACGGGCCCGAGGTGCATCGCGGCGTGGTCTCGCGAAACGGCGCCGAGGAGGTCGTCTCCGGCATGGTCCTGCAACTCTACGGCGAGAACACCTCGAAGGTCATTCAGCGCCTGTACGATAAGGTCCCCGAGGTCCAGGCCTCGCTGCCAGCAGGCGTTCACCTCGTCCCGTATTACGAGCAGGCCGAACTGGTTCGCCAGGCCACGTGGACCGTTAAGAAGTCGCTGCTGCTGGGGGCCGGCCTCGTGGTCGTGACACTGTTCGTTTTTCTGGGCAACGTCCGCAGCGCCCTGATCGTGTCACTCGCTTTGCCGCTGTGCGCGCTGATCTCGATCATTCTGATGCGTCTGACGGGTCTCTCGGCCAACCTGATGAGCCTCGGCGGCATCGCCATCGCCATCGGCATGTTGGGCGACGGCACGATCGTCATGGTCGAGAATATCTTTCGACACCTCAATATCGACGTGAAGGACACCGCCCGGGAACGAACGCAGGTTATCTGCGAGGCCGCGCGGGAAGTGAGCCGGCCCATCGTCTTCTCGATCCTGATCATCGTCACGGTGTTCCTGCCGATCTTCGCGCTGCAGGGTGTCGAGGGCAAGATGTTCGCGCCGATGGCCCTGACCTTGTGCTTCGCCTTGGCGGGCTCTCTCATCGTGGCGATTGCCGTCGCCCCGGCGCTATGTACGTACTTCCTGAAGACTCATCGGCACCAGGAATTCGCCCTGGTCAACTGGCTCAAGCTCATCTATCACGCACCGCTGCGCTGGTCGCTCAATCATCGCGTCCTGGTGCTCGGCGCCGTGGCGGCCGCGTTCATCGCCAGCCTTGCGGCCGTGCCGCACCTCGGCACGGAATTCATCCCGACGCTCGAAGAAGGCTCGATCCTGATCGGCGTCACCCTGGCGCCGTCGATCTCGCTCGAAAAGGCCACCGCGACCGTACAGACCCTCGAACGCAAGATCGTCGCCTTCGAGGAAGTGGAGGAAGTCGTTTCGCGCATCGGTCGCCCGGAAACCGGAAGCCACCCGCATCCGGTCAACTACGCCGAGATTCACATCACGCTGAAACCGCAGAAGCAGTGGGCCCGCTACGACAACAAAGCGGAACTCGTCGGTGCCTTGAACGAGACGCTGTCGGCCTACCCGGGCGTGCAGTTGAATTTCACCCAGCCCATCCAGAATGCCTTCGACGAACTGCTCTCGGGCATCAAGGCCCAGGTGGCCGTGAAAATATTCGGCGAGGACATTGACGTGCTGCGCGCCAAAGCCGGCGCGATTCAAGAGGCCATCGCGGGCATCCCGGGTCTGGTGGACCTGGCGGCCGAGCAAAGCTTCGGCCAGCCCCAGGTGCAAATCGTCGCCGACCGCGCCGCCTGCGCCCGCTACGGCGTCAACGTCAGTGACATTCTCGAACTCGTCGAACTGGCCATCGGCGGCGAGGTCATCGATACCATCTATCTGCAAAGCCGCCGGTTCGGCATCCACCTGCGCTATCAGGAACCGTACCGCGCCGATCCGGAGGTCATCAAAGACCTGCTCATTCATGCCGAGAACGGCGCGCTCGTGCCGCTGAAAGAAGTGGCTCGGGTCGAGCAGGTCATCGGGCCCATCCAGATCAACCGCGAGCACAATCAGCGACGCTGGGTCGTGCAGGGCAATGTGCGGGGCCGTGACTTGGGCAGCGTCATCGCCGATATCAAGCAAGCCATCGCCGAGGATGTCACGCTCCCGCCCGGGTATTACGTCGAGTTCGGGGGCCAGTTCGAGAATCAGCAGCGGGCCATGACGCGTCTGGCGATCATCGTCCCCATCGTCATCATGGCGGTCCTGCTGATGCTCTTTCTGGCCTTCGGCTCCGTCCGGCACGCGCTGCTGATCGTGCTCGGTATCCCGCTGGCCCTGATCGGCAGCGTTTTCGGCCTGCTGCTGACAGGCGAGTACCTCTCCGTCCCGGCCGCCGTCGGATTCATTGCCCTGTTCGGCATCGCCGTGCAGAACGGCGTCGTCCTGGTTACGCGGATCAACCAGATGCGCGACGAAGGCCTGGGCGTCGAGGAGGCCGTCATCGCCGGCAGCCTGCAGCGCGTGCGCCCGGTGCTCATGACAGCCACCACCACCGTGCTGGGGCTCTTGCCCCTGCTGCTGTCACACGGCATGGGCTCGGAGGTCCAGCGCCCGCTGGCGATCGTCGTCGTCTTCGGCCTGACCAGCGCCACGCTCCTGACGCTCTTCGTTGTCCCGGCGTTCTATCCGTGGTTCAGCCGGCGTACTGCCGTGGCAAACGAAGGTCCCATGGAACCCTCTACACCTCAATAGTCGCGGGCGATCAGGGCGTCTTTGCCCACCAGGTAGCGGTCGGAGTCTTTGATCTTGAGATTGTAGACCTTTCCCACGTACGGTTTCAGTCGCTTTTCCGGGGCGTGGCCCCCGCACAGTTGTCTCAGCGTTGTGATGATGATGCGCAGTCTATACGTTGTGTTCCGATTGATGCAGAAGAACTACTTGCTTTTTTTTGCGGGGTCACGAGCGCCGGAGGGCGGCGGGGAGGAACAGGACGGCCAGCCAGATGGCGACGGCGGCCGAGGCAATGACGAAGACGGTAAGCGGACCATAGATGGCGACGAGGGGCACGGCCAGGGCAGTCCACAAGCCGCCGCCCATGATGGGTTCGTGGGCGAGTTGCTTGCAAGCGAACGCGTCGGCCGCCGCGGTCTCGTAGTCGGGGTCCACCACGCGGAGCAGGAGCAGACCGGTGGCCGTAACGCCCATGGATTGTCCCAACTCCGCGATCGCGCGTTCGAACCAGGCATCCTTGAATACCAGCCGGGCCAGAACCACGACGCAGAACACGTTCCAGGCAATGCCGACCGCGGCGAGCAGCAATAGGGGCAAGAGCCCTTTCAGGATTAGGCTCGCCTTGATGGTGGCGATGGCCGCGACGACGAGAAAGTCCAGTGAGGCATTCTGAATCCGGCGGGTGAGGCCGGCGTCGATGTGGTTGTGGCGGTCGAAGCGCGCCGCGAGTATCTGGATCGCCAGGCCGCCGAAAAGACATAACGGAAAGACTGGTATCCCGCTGAGCAGCTTGTGCTCGGCCAGATAGGGGACGGCATTTTCGACAAGCACCAGGCCTTGCTTGGCCAGATAGCCCAGTCCCACGGCGACCCCGACGATGGCAATGTGCAGGCTGAAGGTTTCCACGACGTCGCTACGGACGGTGAGCCTGCCGGCGCTGGGACGCCGGTCGATCGGGATGATGCCGACGGAGTCGTCTTCAGGGATGTCGGCCGGATTCTGGCGGTGTACGACGTATCCCTTGCGTACCGCCCAGTTGACGAGGGCCATGCCGATGATAATGGCTGACAATATCCCAAATGTTGCGCTCGTCAGGGCGTAGTCCTTGCCCTGGGGCCAATCGTAGTGGGCGAAGGTCGGCGCCATGCCGGCGGCGGTGCCGTGACCGCCCTCGAAGCCAACGGGCAGTACGCAGGCGAACATCGCCGGAAGATTCGGGAACAGGCGGCCGAGCAGGAGCAGCCACAGTCCCAGGGCGGTGACGTATTGACCCCAGGCGACAATCTGTCCGTAGGCGAGTTGCCGCCCCGCGCGGCGGACGATCACGGAGGCCTTGGGAACCTGCACGCCGAGGAACAGGCACGCGAAAACGACATTGATCAGCAGGCCGGGCAGGTGCTCCCAAATCGACGCGCAGCCCTGGAGTGTTTCATGGAGCCGGCCGGCCGCCGAGTCGGCGCCCATCGCCGCCGCCAATCCACCGACACCTTGCAGCAACGCCAGCCCCAGCAGGCCCGCGACGACGCACGAAGGCAAATAGAGACTGCGGAGCACCTTCATGCGGATTCGCAGGAGATACCCGACAACCAACAGCAACGACAAGATCATAAATGCCAACATGACGCATCCTTACGATAGGATTGTCGTGTCGCGACGTCATAATAGGAGACGCAAAATGTTGCATCTCTACGGGCAGAGGCCGACGAGGTCTTCTATCGTCAGGTCGCTGAGGCGGGCGACGACTTTGCCGGCGCTGGCCAGTTGCTCGGCCTCGTAGGTGTTCGTTACGGCAATGGTCTGCATGCCGGCGGCCCGCGCCGCTTTCAGGCCCCAGTGCGAATCCTCGATCACCACGCAATGCTGGGCCGCGATGCGCGTGACATCATCGGCGTTGAGTCGCTTGAGGGTTAGCAGGAAACCTTCGGGGTGGGGCTTGCCGCGTTTGACCTCCTCGGCCGAAACGATGACCTCGAAGAAACCACGCAGCTTCGCATCCTCGAGGATCAGCTCGATCTCGGCCCGCAGCGCGCCCGAACAAATAGCGGTGCGCACCTTGTCGGCCGCCAATATGTCGAGAAACTCGCGTACGCCTTCGATGATCTTGCCGTCGGTGCGCGCCAACTCCTCGAAGATGCGCGCCTTCTTCCGGACCAGGTCTTGGACCTGCGATTCGTCGATGGCGAGACGGCCCTCGGCGATCAGCGTGTGGTAACAGTCGACGTCACTAAGGCCCAGGTACTTGCTGTAGTACTCTCTCTTGGTCAATTCCAGGTCGTGCCGCGCCAACACCTTGTTGAAGGCGCGAAAGTGCAGGATTTCAGAATCGGTGATGACCCCGTCGAAATCGAATATGACCGCTTGCAGCATGATAGGACCTATGCTTCTGGGACCGGTCCCACCAGCGCTTCATACTCGGCGAAGCTGGACTTGTCCCCCTGACAGACAAGCTCGGTTAGGGCCTTGATCTTCGGCACGTTCTTTGTGACAAAGCGCCGGGCCATCATGAGCTTGCGTTCCTTCATCGAAACCGTCTGGCCGTTCGCGGACGCGGCGCCCGGGGCGACAGCGACGTTCATCTCGACCTTGGTGCTGGCCTGGCCGCACAGCAGGTATCCGTTGATCAAATCAATGGCCACATCCGTCAAGGCCCGGCCGTACAGGTCCATATACTCGTTGCCCCGCTCCTTGGTGAAGTCGATGGCGGTCTGTAATTGTCCCGCGCCTTGGACCAGCGCATCAAGCAAGTCCCTCACCTCGGCGTCATACGGCAACGCCGCCAGATCGGCGAGGTACTTCTCGGCCGTGCCGCTGCAAACGCCGCGCACGGCCGCGACGATCTGTAACTGACTTGTCCCCTCATAGATCGTCGTAATTCGGGCGTCACGGGCGTGCCGTTCGCTGGCATAGTCCCGCATATAGCCGCTGCCGCCCAGGACCTGGATCGCATCGTACGCCACGCGGTTGCACATCTCCGAACAGAGATACTTGCTCATGGGCGTCAGCATACCGGCGTACCGTTTGTAGGTCCGGGCTTTGTTCCTGAGTTGTTTCAGCTCGGCCGCGTCTTTCGGCGGATCGGTCTCGAACATTCGGTTGTATCCGATCGCCAGGTCCACCACACGCGACGTGTCGTAGAGTAAAGCCCGACCGGCTTCGATGGCGATCTTCGTATCAATGAGCATATCCCGTACGGCCGGAAGTTTCTCAATGGCCACCCCAAATTGCCTGCGGCTGGCCGCGTAATCGCGTGCGATGCGGTAGGCCGCCTCGGCAATGCCCATCGCCTGAGCGGCGATCCCGATGCGCGCACCGTTCATCAGTGTGGCCACGTAAGGCGCCAAGCCGCGCTTCCGCTCGCCGATCAGCTTGCAGGGTGTGTTGTCGAAGAAAATCTCGCAGGTGGGCGAGCCGTGGATGCCGAGTTTGTCTTCCAGGCGACGGATATGCACCGTCGGGCCCGGCCCACACACGAACAGACTCAGACCCAGGCCACCGCTGCGATCGGGCTCGCTGCGCGACAGCACGAGCAGCACGTCACCGCAGCCGTTGGTGATGAACCGCTTGACACCGTGGAGGAACCAGTTGCCGTCGTTGTCCTGGAACGCCCGCAGCTTGACCGCCTGCAGGTCCGAGCCGGCGTCGGGCTCGGTCAGGACCATCGCTCCGGTAACCTTGCCCTCGGCGAACGGCAGCAGGTATTCCTGCTTGAGTTCCTCCGAGGCAAAGGCGTTGATCGTCTCGGCGATACCTTGCAGGCCGAAGATGTTCATCAAAGAGGCATCGGCCCGGGAAATCATCTCCGTGGCCATAGAGTACAGCACGTTGGGGAAGTTGAGCCCACCGAAGCGATAAGGCAGGGTGAACCCCATCACCTGGGCCTGCGCGAGCTTCTCCAGGGCCTCGGCGATGCCCTGGGCCCGTGTCACCGAGCCGTCTTCGTTGAGCTGGTTGCCCTGCCGGTCCACGTCCTCGGCCCTCGGTGCGATGAAGTCGGCGCCGAGTTCTCCCAGCGATTCGAGCACCATGTCATAATTCTGCACGGCCTCCTCGGCATCGCTCGGCGCGTAATCGAATTCCTCCGCAAACCGAAAGCCCTCCTCGATGACCGTGGCGAGCGGCGCCAGGTCGATGTGCTTGAACAAGAACTGAATATCGTCGTTATCTCTGTAGAAGTTACCCATGCGCTATCCTGCTGTTTGTCATCCTGAACGGAACGCAGTGGAGTGAAGGATCCGGTCACTGCACAAGACGTTACTCTCGATCGCAGCCCAGATCCTTCGCGGCGCTCAGGATGACAATATGTTGGGCCTGTTCCCAGGCTCGGTTAGTCCTTTATTTCCTTTTCTTTGATCGCCTTTATCATTCGAGGCACGACGTCGTTGAGGTCGCCGACGATCTTGTAGTGGGCGATGCCGAATATCGGCGCCTCGGGATCGTTGTTGATCGCGACAATCTTCTGGCTCTGCGACATTCCCGCCTGGTGCTGGATCGCACCGCTGATTCCCACCGCGACGTACAGGCTCGGGCGGACCGTCGTGCCAGTCTGGCCGACCTGGTGGTCGTGGTCGATGAAGCCCAGATCGACCGCCGGCCGGGTCGCCGCCGGAGCGGCGCCCAGGCAATTCGCCAAGTCCCAGATCAGTTTGAAGTTCTCCTTGCTGCCGACGCCGGCGCCTCCGGCCACGATCACCCGGGCCGCTTTCAGATCGACCTTCTTGGCCCGCTTGTGCTCCTGCAATATCTCCAGCGGCAAATCGTCCTGGGCGAGGGAGACGGTCTCGGTGACGATGACGCCATGATGGTTGACGTTGGGCTCGGGCATGGGCATCACGCCTTCGCGGACGGTCGCCATCTGCGGCCAGCGGTCGTAGTTGATGATCGTCGCGATGATGTTGCCGCCGAACGCCGGGCGAATCTGGAACAGCAGGTTCTCATGCACGTCGCCGTTCTTACCCGTCTTGTGGTCGCCGATCTGCAAGTCGGTGCAGTCGGCCGTCAGTCCCGCCTTGGCGGCGCTGGCGATGCGCGGGGCCAGGTCCCGACCGGACACCGTCGCGCCGTACAACACGATCTGAGGCTTGTGCTTGTGGATCAGATCGAGGATGACCTTGGCGTAGCTGTTGGTCTGGTAGGCGCTCAGCAACGGGTGTTCGACCAGGTAAACCTTATCAGCTCCGTACTGGATGAGCCGGGCGCACAGCTCTTTGACACCATCGCCCAGAAGGACCACGGCCAGCCTGACCTTCAATATATCGGCCAGGTGTCGCGCCTTGCTCAGCAGCTCGATCGGAGTCTCCTCCAGCTTGCCGCCGTGCTGCTCAGCGAACACCCATACTTCACCTTCTCTATTCACATCGATCATGGAAAACCCGAATTCGTATATGAGCTTTGTGGTTTCAGGAGCTTCACATCAGCCGCCGCGTCGGCAGAGTGCCCACGGCACATCGTTCCGGCGGAGACAGGATCCGCCCGGGCCCAAGGCCCCTCCTATGCAATGATCTTGTCCTGAATCAATTCGTGGATCATGCCGGCGACGCCTTCGTCGGTCGGCTCGATGTCTTTGCTTTCCTTGGCCGCCAGGACGACGCTCTGAATCCGGTGTACCTTGGTGGGCGATCCGCTTCGGCCGCACCAGGTCAGGTCCGCCTCAAGGTCGTCGAGATTCCATTGCTGGATCAGCAGGCCCTTGACCTCCAGCGCCTGACACTGCATGGCCATCAACTCTTTGGCCTCTGCTTCGACCGCGTCCGGGTTCATCGCCTTGACATGCTGGACGACCTCGACCGGGGCGCGCGCCTTCTTGCACTTCATGAGGCACTTGGCGGCGGCGACCCTCGGAGCGTTGGCATCGCCGGTGACCGTCAGCAGCACGGGCAGCTCGGCCTTGACCGATTGCCAGCCATTGCCGATGTTGCGTCGCGCCTTGATAACCCTATCGTTGAGTTCCTCCAATGCTTCAACATAGGTGATCTGGGCAATACCGAGCTTCTCAGCCAACTGCGGGCCGACTTGGGCGGTGTCGCCGTCGATGGCTTGGCGGCCGCAGAGGACGATATCGTAGTCCATCTTCTTGACCGCGCAGCTCAGGATGTAGCTCGTCGCCAGGGTGTCGCTGGCGGCACACCGTGCGTCGGTAATCAGGACGGCATCGTCGGCCCCGCGAAACAAGGCCTCGCGCAGCACGCGGGTTGCCGCGGGCAGGCCCATCGTTATGACGGTAACGCGCCCGCCGAAGCGGTCCTTGATCTGCAGGGCCATTTCGAGGGCGTTAAGATCTTCCGGATTGAAAATGGCCGGCAGGGCCGAGCGGTTCACCGTGCCGTCATCATTCATGACCTGCCCGGTAATCCTGTGAGTATCCGGTACCTGCTTAGCCAAAACTACACAGTGATAGCCCACTTACGTTCTCCTATGAATCCTTCCTTACCTGACATCCGTCTTGGAGGGTGGTCAGTTTACCGGACTTGACGCTCAGGTCAACCCCAAAAACCGAAACGCAACACACTGACAACTGCGTGCGTCACGCCGAAAGTGCTAAACCCCTGCGGCTAAAAAGTCGATTCAGTTCGCAACGACGCCGTGTGTAAGGCAAAATGCGCGATTTTTTTTTGACATCGGTTCCTATAACTCGAATAATGAACACTGGCGGTGGTGTTATCGGTCACGATTACCGAACCGGGCTGTCAGGTCTCATGGCGTAGGGATGCGGCCCCTGGGTTACCGGGGGTTTCTTAGTTCATGGCAAGTGAAACCAACTACGATACAGTATTTGGAAAAATGGCGGTAGACCAGGGGCTCTGCACAGACGGGGAACTCCGCCAGTCCATCATAGAGCTTCAAGAGCGCCGCAAGATCAACCCGGTCATGCTCCAGGAACTCATGATCGAGTTGGGTCACATCACCGCCTCGCAGGCCGAAAGGCTCAAGAAAAGCCTCAAAGAAAACAAGGGCGTTGCCCATCAAATCCCGGGCTACAAGGTCCTGGGCAAGATCGGCGCCGGGGCCATGGCCTTCGTCTACAAGGCTCAGCAGCTCAGCCTCAACCGCACCGTGGCCATCAAGGTCCTACCCAGGCGCTTCACGGAGAACCCCGAGTACGTACAGCGCTTCTACAAAGAAGGACAGGCCGCCGGCAAGCTGAACCATCCGAATATCGTCCAGGCCATCGACGTCGGCGAGGCGGGCGGGTACCACTATTTCGTCATGGAGTACGTGGAGGGCAAGACCATCGCCGACGATCTGGTCGGCGGGGCCGCGTTCCCCGAGAAGGAAGCGATCGAGATCATTATCCAGGTCACGCACGCCCTGGCCCACGCCCATCACCACGGGCTGGTGCACCGCGACGTCAAGCCCAAGAACATCATGATCAACAAGCAAGGCGTCGTGAAGCTGGCGGACATGGGTCTGGCCCGCGAGACGACCGATATCGAGGCGGCCCAGAGCGAGGCGGGCA
>CAYNQP010000061.1:0-11873 GCA_964399325.1 uncultured Pirellulales bacterium | reverse complement strand
GGGACCTTGTCACTGCTGACCACCACCGTATCGCCTTCGATCTTCGCATCGGCCCAGACAAACTTGCGATCCACTCCGGCGATTGCGAAACCCTGTAGCGACGCGCCGCCTTTAGCGACAAGACCGTCATCGGTGTGGTCGAAATGGAGGATAATCTTGTTGTTCCTGACTTCCAAGGACTCATAGAGTGGGCCGGAGTAGACAACGTCCTTGGCGTAGCACTTGGCCAGTGCCCAGAGCGCCAGACGCTTGCCGACATCCTGTTTGTTTCTGGGGTGGATGTTATTCGCTTCTCCGATGTCAATCGTGACAGCCATGCCGGTGTCCGGCAATTGCAGTGTCATGAGCTGAGCCTCTCTCAATTCGGCCCAAGTGCTTTCGCCTGGTTCGGGCTTGGTTGCCATGTAGTTGGCCAATTGCACGAACAGGAACGGGAAGTCGCGTTGACCCCAACTGCTCCACCAACTCTTGATCATGGTCGGGAACAGCTCTCGGTATTGACAGGCCCGGTCGGCGTTCGACTCACCTTGATACCATATGGCCCCATGGATACGATAGGGAATGATCGGTGCGATCATGCCGTTGTGGAGCACTGTCGGTGCATTGGGATTATTCATCCATAGCGGGGCCGCGGGCCGCGTGGGCATTGACGCCAGGTCGTAGGCCACTTTGTATCGCCACTTGCCGGCCAGCGAGGTTGCGGTCTTCCCTGCGTCGGCAGGCTTGAGCGTCATCTGTTCCGGCTGCCCGCAAATTCCACCGCCACCGCCCGTATCGAGCACTTGTACGACGATCACGTTCCGGCCGGCCTTGACGAGGCTGGAATCGATTCTGTAGCTGCGGGGGACCTGCCATTGACCCGGTTCTTCATGCGCTCCGACCTTCACGCCGTTGAACCAGGTCGTATCCATGTCGTCAATCGGGCCCAGTTCGAGGGTCAGGTCCTTGCCTACCCAGGCCGGCGGGATATCGATGCTCTTCCTGAACCAGACCAGGCCATCGAAATCCGGCAAGCCGGCCTCCTCCCAGGTCTTCGGCAGATCCATTACGGTCCAATCAGAATCGTCGAAATCGTTCCCGATGCAGCTCTTGCCCTGGATTCCGCCAGATTCAATCTTCTTCTGCCATTGCACCAGTTCCTCCTGGTACTTCTTCAGAGTGGCATCCGGATTGGCTTTCGCCACGGCCATCTGGTCCATCCGGGCCTTGAACTCAGGCATCTTCTCCAGTGCCTTGGCGGTTGCCCAGGCTTCAGCTACCGTCCCGCCCCAACTCGTGTGGATAAGCCCAATAGGGATGTCCAGTTCCTTGTGCAGGTGCCTGCCGAAGAAGTAACCCACGGCCGAGAAACCGGCTATTGTCTGCGGGCTGCACTCGGTCCACTGGCCCACGCAGTCGGTTTGCGGGGTGTCCGCGATCTTCTTCTGCACGGTGAACAACCTGATGCTCGGATAGTCCGCCGCCGCCATTTCCTGCCCCGCGTTCATCAAGGATTGCACCGGCCACTCCATGTTCGACTGGCCCGAACAGACCCAGACTTCGCCGATCAGGATGTTCTTGAGTGTGATCGTGTTCTTGCCTCTGAGCGTAATCTGATGGGGACCGGCGGTCGGAGGGGCGGTCATCGCGAACATCCACTTGCCACTCTCATTACCGAGGAGGGTCCAATTTCCGTCACGCCAACTGACGCGTACGTTGACTTCCTCGTTGGGATCGGCCCAGCCCCAGATCGATATCCTGTCGCCCCCTTGCAGGACCATGTTATCGCCGATGATGGACGGCAGCCGAACGTCGGCACAGACGACCGAAGCCGAGAGGATCCCGACGACAAGAACCAGAAACAGGACGACCTGACGCGTGGAAATGGTGTTCCTTTGATTCATTTCAACTCCTTTCACCTGTGAATCGGCCCTGCTGGGAAGTCTGCCGGAAGGGAAACACTACGGCTCCCAGTCCGGACCGGATAGTCGCTATTCAGTATAGTCACGGGAGGCCGGCAGTAAAGGGCAAAAAGCGTCATGCCCGGGAGACCCGGCACTTGCCGCCCGCAGGCGCCGAGGTCGAGAAAATTGTCAGTTTGGCCTTTACCCGCCCCGGCGATGCGGATATAGTGCTTGACCGCAAAGGATACTGTCCAGGGAGGATATTCCTATGGTTGGGATAACTAGAAGCAAAAGGGCTCAAGGGATCGTGGGCATCTTGTCGCTGATGCTTGCTCTGGGCGCGTTGTCTGGATGCAAGAAGCAGTCGGAGCCGGCGGAGCCCGGGGCATCGCCAAACGACGTCTCGTCGCTCGATATGCTGACGCCGGCGACTCCGAATGCTGCCGAGGCGGCGAGCGTTTCCTACGAGCCGCCGATGACTCTGCAGAACGTCATCAAGGCCGCCAAGACGTGGGACGCGTCTTTCAGACCGTCGTGGGGCAAGATTGCCAACGACTTCACGCTGACGGATATTGACGGCAAGGTCCACACCCTCAGTGACTACAGGGGTCGGAACGTGCTGGTGGTTATTTGGAGGACCTGGAATGCCACGTGCAAGCTCCAAGTCCCGCAGCTAAAGGAGCTACGGGATATGTTTGAAGACAAGGATCTTGCGATTCTGGCGATCTCGGACGAGTCGGTGGCTGTGCTGAAGGAGTCTGCCGGTCAGCAGAGCATCAACTACACGGTCCTGACGAGCAGTGCGAATCTGCCGGCCCCGTTCGGAGAGGTCCAGTACGCCCCCGGCAGTTTCTTCATCGGCCCGCAGGGCAAGGTCAAACTGGCCGCGACGGGATTGGTTCCCGTCAGCGACGCCGTGGCCATCGTCAAGGCGCAATAGTCTCGAATTTCTTCATAAAAGGTTGGACAAGCGGCCACTTGGCCCATATAATTCAAGGTTTAGGCGGATTTGACTCAACGGTACAGATGCAGAGGTCATAACCATGGCACATAAAAAGGGACAGGGTTCTTCGAGAAACGGTAGAGACAGCGGCCCGCAGTACCGCGGCGTGAAGCTCTACGGGGGCCAGGTTGCTACCGCGGGCTCGATCATCGTTCGACAGTGCGGCACCAAGTTCTTCCCGGGCGCCAACGTCGGGATGGGCAGGGACTATACGCTCTTTGCCACGGCCGATGGGAAGGTGCAGTTCCAGGGCCGGCGCGTGCATGTCCTCTGACAGATCGCGCATTGCAGTCAGTCGTTCTCAAAGGATGGTGGAAGACCATCCTTTTTTTGTAGCCCATTTCTTTTGCCCAAGTTAAGTGCATGACGGTGAATACGGCGGATGTTTGTTGACGAGGCGAAAATCTGGGTCAAGGCCGGCGACGGAGGCAATGGCTGCGTCAGCTTCCGACGGGAGAAGTTCGTCCCCAAGGGCGGCCCCGACGGTGGCGACGGCGGCAGGGGGGGGCACATCTGTTTCGAGGCGGTCAATGACCTCGACACACTCCTGGATTTCGCCGGCAAGCATCACTGGCGCGCCGAAAACGGCGGGCACGGCCAAGGCGGCAATAAGCACGGCAGTGACGGCAATGACCTGGTGATCCGGGTCCCGCCTGGAACGCTCATCTACGACACCGACCTCGACCTGCTTCTGAAGGACCTCAACGAAGTCGGCACGAGGGTCGTGGTCTGTCGAGCCGGCAAGGGGGGCAAAGGCAACAAGGTCTTCGCCACCGCAACACACCAGACGCCGCGGGAGTTCGAGCCGGGAAAGCCCGGCCAAGAGCGCAACCTCAGACTTGAGCTCAAGCTCATCGCCAATGTCGGCCTCGTGGGTCTGCCCAACGCGGGCAAGAGCACGCTGATTTCTCGCTGTTCGGCCGCACGCCCGAAGATTGCCTCCTACCCATTCACCACCCTGGAGCCGGTGCTGGGTATTGTCGAGTTGAGCGACTTCCGTCGCTTCGTCATGGCCGACATCCCCGGCCTGATCGAGGGCGCCAGCCAGGGGGCAGGTCTCGGCCACGATTTTCTCAAGCACATCGAGCGCACGACCATCATCGTGCACATCCTGGATATCATGCCGATGGATGCCTCCGATCCCATCGAGAATTACCACAAGATCCGAAACGAGCTGGCCCGGCATAGCGAGGCGCTGGCTGCCAAGGACGAGATCATCGTCGCCAACAAGATCGATCTCGACCCTGACAGCAGCCGCCTCGAAGACCTCCGTGCCCGCCTGAGTTTCGACGTCATCCCCATCTCCGCCGCTACCGGCCAGGGAATCAAAGAACTCAGCGAGCGCCTCTGGCAGAAGGTCAAAGGGCAAGAGCCAGAGGAATACTGACCGCCCGATCAGACGGGCTGGCAATCACTGGCCTCGCGCTTCGCGCAATATAGCTTCCCGGAGCGCATCGGTTTCGGCAATTTGCTCTTCGACTCGGCGGAGGTCTTCGGTGCGGTCCGTTTCCTCGTAGAGCGTTTTGAATTCCAGCAATGTCCCCTTCACAATTGCCGGTCCCAGCAGTCGCAAGGTCAACATGCGATCCGGATTGTCGCAAAGCATCTGACCCAGATTCAGCGTTGCCGTTAGACGCTGTTCGGCCAGGGCATAATCTCGATTGGAGCGATCCGTGCCGGCCAACTCCCACACTTTTCTTGCCAAATCACGCAGTCGCCTTGCGGTTTCCGACGCCTTGCGAGAAACTTCCATCTGGTCTTCGTGCTTCAGAGCGATGTAGTCTTGCTCAGTCATCGTCAGTAGATAAGCATCGGACGAGAACACCATCGATTCGGTCCAGTCGATGCTCAGGAAGGCTTCGACGGCCTGATCCTGCTGATCTTCATCCCACAATTGCAGAGCGTGTTCGAGTTTCTGACCTTTAGGGCTGGCGACCGTGTCCGTGAGCGTCTCTTCCAGGGTGTTCTGATTGGCTACCGTATACCCGCCGGGTACTTCGAGACTGAAAAGCGCGTCATCGAGTTCCACATCCAGGTCGAAGTGGTCCATCGTCATCTTGATCGATTCCGAGCCATCCTGCGGATTGTATATGGTGCTCTCGAACAGAATGGGAAGGCCAGAATCGCGGTGGACCCAGACAACGGTACGGCAGGCGGATGGCGGCGTGTTCTGTTCTACCTCGAATCCGACAGCCGGCTGACCTTCGATTTCCTTTTCTCCGAGCGGTTTCTCGGTCCCATCCCTGAGGTTCCAGAGATTTCCCACGGGACCGGTCAGCATGGCAAGCGGTCCAGCCCCCTCCGCGTCGTCTGGGATCTGTGCCGTCTGGATCATGACGGTTTTCTGAGGATGTAAGAGTTGCAGGCACTTGCCCGCGTCAAGATCGACGATCGTGCTGATCCCGAGCGACGAAGTTTCGAGCCTCATGCGCCCCGGCTGTTGCACCATTCCTTTGGCGATAATCGCTTCGTCCTGGCCCTTGACGGCGGTCGTCAGGTCAAAGGTGTAGGTTGAATTGTGGATGTAGGCCAGGACGTCGCCGAACGCGACGCTGGAGGTTGGTTCTGTACCCATGAAGTGTCCGATGATTCCAATGCCAGCCGTGGTCAGCACGACGGCCGCCGCTATTTTTGCGATTCTGTTCAACATGAGTCTATCTCCCGAGACCGGCCCGCTGGGGGCACGGCGTGTTTGCTCTTTCGGCGCGCCGCGCTCGGGAAGCGAAACCAGTAGGTCCCGGCGCAGACGCGCGTGGTCTTGGTGAAACGTTGCGTACAACTTGTCCAATTCTTTGCGGAAGGGCCTCATCGTTGGGCACCCTCGCTTTCTTGCATAAACGAATTTCTGAGCCGAACCAGACCCTGTTTGAGTGCCTTGTAAAATCCGGAGCGCGACAAACCGACGACCTGTCGAGCGGTCTCGACCGACTTGCCTTGCAGATAGAACGTGTGCAGTGCGAGACGCTGCGTTTCCGGCAGATCGGCGACCAAGTCTCCAAGCCTGGCCAGTTCTTCGTCGTTGCTTCTGGTCGGGGCCGGTCCTGTCTCAAGCATGCTTTCTTTTCTACGGTGCTCGCGAGCACTCTGCCGTAGCCATTCGCTACACCGCATCCGGGCAATCCCGACGATCCAAGCGCCGAAGCGCTCGGGTTGGCGTAGTTGCTCCAGACGCGTGTAAGCTCTCAGGAATACGTCCTGCGCCAAATCCTGAGCGTCGTTCACGTTGCGAGTCGCGTCGTAACAGACCGCTCGGCCCAGCGGTGCGTACCGGTCGTACAACTGCCCATAGGCATTCTTATCGCCCGCGAGCGTGGCTTGCACCAGTTCTGCGTCGTCTGCTTTCTGCAACGTTGGGTCCTCGAAGCTTCGTGTATTCACAGAGATAGTGGCCGCAGCCGTCGATTTGTCTACCGGAATCTCCGAGATTCTCACGGATATTGACAAGGCCGATCTGATGGACTACAACTACTCGCTGTGGCGCCGGATGGGGGCGGATCGAAATACGAATGAGAATTCCCGGGTGAGGTTTATGAATATCGTTGCAGTGGACATTGGCAATACGAAGATTGCTGTCGGGCTCTTCCTTGACGGCAAGGATGATTCGATCCAGTCCTTTTCCGGTCTGGCGGAGGCGGAGCTGAAGGACTATCTGATCTCCATTTGGGAGAAGGTCCCTGTGATCGAGGCCTCTTCTGAGGGCAAGCGCGAGGGTGTCATTGTCGTCAGCAGCGTCAAGCCAGCCTGGACGGAGATGGTTCGCCACCTGGCCAAGGACGATCTCAAGGAGGATATCCACGTCATTGGCGAGGATGTCCCGCTGCCGATGTCTCTTGGGATGGACCAGCCCGAGACGGTAGGCACGGATCGCGTTGTCGCGGCGGCGGCGGCATACGACGTGGTCGAGAACGCCGTCGTGGTTGCGGACTTCGGCACGGCGGTGACGATCGATTTGGTCGATGCCAACGGGGTCTTCCTGGGTGGCGCGATCTGCCCCGGTTTTGAGATCAGCGCCCAGGCCTTGAAGGATAATACCGCGCAACTGCCCAAGGTCACCGTACACCGGCCGGAGGCCCCATACGGTAAGAATACCGCCGATGCGATCAACTGCGGCCTGTACTACTCGATCATCGGGGCGATGGAGGAGATCATCCGCCGCTATGCCGAGGAGATCGGGCACTGGCCCCAGACCATCATCACCGGCTCGGGTGCCAAGGTGATTTTGGACGATTGCCCTTTTGTGGACAACTATGTCCCCAACCTCGTGCTCAAAGGCATTGTCCTGGCCCACATGAAGTACGTCGAGACTAAGAGCGAAACGGTCTGAGACCATGTCCAGCTTCGCGGCAGTGATGACCGCTTCCGGCACCGGGGCTATCGCCACGATCCAACTCGCGGGTGATTCGGCGCAGGCGATTCTAGGGCAGATCTTCGAGCCGATTGGCAATAGATCCGTCGAATTCGAAACAGGCCGTATTCTGCTCGGCCACATCATCGATGGCACTGAGACCATGGACCAGGTGACCATCGGGTGCGAGGCGCCCGGGGCTTTTGCCATCCACTGTCACGGCAATCCGCTCATCGTCGAAGCGATCATGAAGCTGCTCGAACAACACGGCGCCGAGCTACTCCTTGCCGAGCAGTTGCTCACCCAAATGCTCACCACCTCGGAGCCTCCGAATTCCATTGCGATTGAGGCCAAGCTCGCCTTGACGGCGGTCAAGACCCTCGAAGGCGCCAAGCTGATTGCCAGCCAAGTCAAAACCGGCTTGTCCCGGAAGGCCAGGCAATGGCGACAGCAGCTTGAGTCCATGTCTCTTGAGGATTTTGCGGGCGATGTGCGGCAGGTCCTGCATAACAGTGAGACCGCGCGGCTGATGATCGAAGGTTGCACCTTGGCCTTGATCGGTCCGGCAGGCGCCGGCAAGAGCACGCTGCTCAATACGCTGGCCGGTCGGGAGAAGGCCATCGTCACCGGCATCAAAGGCACCACGCGCGATTGGATCAGTGCCGAGATTCACATCCCGCCTCTGGCGGCCACCGTCATCGACACGGCAGGCCTCGCTCATGCCGAAGGGGATATCGACAGAGCCGCCCAGGCCAGGAGCATTGACATTCTCCAGCGAGCCGACCTTGTGTTGCTGGTCCTGGATGTCAGCCAATCGGCGGAGCATATCCATGAGGATTTGCTGGCGAGACTATCTGCCACGAAAGTCGTTGTGGTTCTGAACAAGGCCGATCTGACGGCACGTCTGGACGTTGCCTCACTGCCGGTCTATTGTCACGACCCCGTTCGCATCAGCGCCAAGACGGGAGCCGGCGTCAACGAACTGATCGCCGCCATCCATCACACCTGCGGCGTCGCCGATTTCGATCTCGACACCCCCGTCGCCTTCACCGCCCGCCAGCGCGGCCTGCTGGAACGCCTGCACCGTGCCCAATCGAAGGCTAGAGCAGGCTCGATCATCTCGGAGTTGTTCGTCAGGCCGGTTTCGGTATAATCGCGGGTATGGCGAAATCGATGGACAACCTGAGCCCGGCGATGAAGCAGTTTCATCATTTCAAGCAGAAGCACCCGGACTGCATTCTGTTCTTCCGCATGGGCGATTTCTACGAGACGTTCTACGACGATGCCAAGACTTGTTCCAAGGTGCTCGGCCTGACGCTGACCAGTCGGGGCAAAGGCAGCGCCAATCCCGTCCCGCTGGCGGGCGTGCCGTACCACGCGGTCGACGGATACCTTAAGAAGATGCTCCAGGCGGGCTTTCGCGTGGCCGTCTGCGAGCAGGTCGAGGATCCCAAGACCGCCAAGGGCGTCGTCAAACGCGACGTCGTCCGCATCGTGACACCCGGCACGCTCACCGACGACATGCTCCTGGAGGACAAGAAGGACAACTTCCTCTGCGCGATCCACCTCGACGCGAAGGGCCACGCTGCGGTGAGCTGGGTCGATATCTCGACGGGGCACTTCTTCGTGCAGCGGGTCCCCGAGAAGGAGCTGATCGACGAGTTGCAGCGCTTGGGGCCGGCCGAATGCCTGCTGGCCGACCGCCGGGGCGAGCTGTTCGATGCGGAGACCGGCAAGCTGGCCAAGGACATCGGCCAGTTGACCAGTGCGATCATCACGGAGCGTCCGGGCTGGTACTTCGACCTGTATCAGGCCAGGCAGCGCCTGCTCAAACACTTCGGGGCGGCCACGCTCGAAGGGTTCGGCATCAGCGACGGCGACGCCGATCTGGTCCCGCCGGCCGGAGCGGTGATCGAGTACCTCAACGAGACGCAGAAGACCACGCTGGGCCACATCCAGAGCTTGCGCAAGGTCACTCGCCAAAGCTTCCTGCAAATTGACCCGACCTCGCTGCGCAGCCTGGAAATCCTCTATACGATTCGAGGCGAAGCTCGCAAGGGTTCGCTGCTGACCTGTCTCGATGAGACGCTCACGGGCATGGGCGGGCGGATGTTTCGCAACTGGCTGTGCATGCCGCTGTGTGACGTGGCCGCGATTGAATCGAGGCAGGATGCCGTCCAGGAGTTGAAGGAGAACGCCGGCAAGCTGGCCCGGGTGCGCGAGTTGCTATCGAACATCGCCGACACCGAGCGCATCGCCGCGCGCGTCAGCACGTATCGCGCCGGGCCGCGGGACATGCTGGCCCTGGCCGGCACGCTGCGGCAGATACCGTCGCTACGGGGACTCCTTAGTGAGTTGCACGCCGATTTGCTTGCCGCTCTAACCGAGCGGTGCGACAGCATGGACGAACTGGCGCACCTGCTCGAATCGGCCATCGAGCCCAACTGCCCGACGCACCTGCGTGACGGCGGTTTCATCCGCGCGGGTTTCTCGGCTGAACTGGACCGCCTGCGTTCGATCTCCCGGGACGGCCAGAGTTGGCTGCGCGAGTATCAAAAGCAGCAAGCCGAGCGCACAGGCATCGCCAACCTGAAGGTGGGCTACAACAAGGTCTTCGGCTACTACATCGAAATCACGCACGCCTCCTCCGAGAAGGTTCCCGCCGACTACGTTCGCAAACAAACGATCAAGAACGCCGAACGCTACATTACCGAGGAGCTGAAGAAATATGAGAACGAGGCCCTGACCGCGCAGGACCGAGCCCTGGAGTTGGAGCAGCGGCTCTTCGAGGACCTACGCCAGGAGGCCGCCAAGTATGTCCTGCGTCTCCAGAGCCTGGCCGACACGATGGCCCAGTGCGATTGCCTTGCCTCGCTGGCGCATGTCGCGGCACGGCGAAACTACGTTCGGCCGACCGTCACCAACGAAACCAGGCTGGTCATTCGCGAGGGCAAGCATCCCGTCCTGGCCGACGCCCTCGGCGCCGAGTTCGTACCGAACGATGTCGAGCTGGGCGACGGCGCCGGTGACATCGCCGTCATTACGGGCCCGAACATGTCGGGCAAGAGCACCTACATTCGCCAGACCGCGCTGCTGGCGCTGATGGCCCAGACCGGCTCGTTCATCCCTGCCAAGGAGGCCGAGATCGGTCTGGTGGACCGCATCTTCACCCGCGTCGGGGCCTCGGACGAGTTGACGCGCGGGCAATCGACCTTCATGGTCGAGATGACCGAGACGGCCAACATCATCAACAACGCCACGTACCGCTCGCTCGTGATCCTCGACGAGGTCGGCCGGGGCACGAGCACCTACGACGGCCTGGCCCTGGCCTGGGCGATCACCGAGCACCTCGCCACCCGGCTCAAGTGCCGCACGCTGTTCGCCACGCACTATCACGAGCTGACGGAGCTGGCCGAATTATTCGGCAACGTCCGCAACCTGAACGTGGCCGTGCGCGAGTGGATGGACGAGGTGGTCTTCCTGCATCGCATCCTGCCCGGCGGCACCGACAAGAGCTACGGCATCCACGTCGCCAAGCTGGCCGGCATCCCCAAGCCGATCCTGACGCGCTCGCAGGAGATTCTCGAAGACCTGGAGGCGACCTTCGCCCAAGAGGCCACGGGCGAGCAACTCTCACGACACAAGACGAGGGAAGCCGACGGCGACGTTCTGTTCGTCCAGAAGCACAAATCCGTCCTAGACAAACTCGCCGCCACCGATATCGACCACCTCACCCCCATCGAAGCCATCAACCTTCTCAGTCAGATCAAGAACGAGATCGCCACCAATGAGTAGGGTCCGCGTCGACGACACCGGCAAGGTCACCGCTTCAAGCCAGACCATTCTCCAGAAGCTCAGCGCCACGCAGCGTGACTACGAGTACATGGAAGGCCACCACCGCGACTTCCTGGACGCCGTCCGGACACGGGTCCGCACGATTGCCCCGCCGGAGGTCGCGCATCGGTCCACTACGGTCTGCCACATCACGAACCTCTGCCTGCGTCTGGGCCGCAAGCTCACCTGGGACCCGCAGGCCGAGCGCTTCGTGAACGACCCGCAGGCCGACCGGATGATGGCGCGCGCCATGCGCAGCCCGTGGACGCTCTGAGGGAGTTGCTTCGACTTCGGCCGGCTGACAGAGGCGGCCGAAGTGTCAATGCGTGCCGCTGTCGGTTTCTTCCAGGATGAGCATCTGGCCCATTTGTGTGACCCCTGCCGTCTTCATGCGCGCCTTGAGGTCCGGCGAGTCCATGAAGGCCTGCACCTGCTCGGCGCTCTGCTGCACCGAGAGCACCGTCACGGTGTTGGGGTCATCGACGTTGCGCAATACTTGGAATGACACCTCTCCGGATGCCTTGCGTTGCGCGAGACTCGCGTCATACCCCTCTTTCCAGCGGTTGTAATCCTCGACTTTGAATGCGACATGCAGATGTGTGACCATAAGACATATCTCCCTTCACGGTGCTATTGATACTTGTGTCATCCGCCGGCCCGTTGCTCGACGGCCCAGTTACGTTCTAAGGTTCCGTAAAGCATCCCATTCAAGAGGGTATAGTCCCATTGGGGGTGGATTGCACACTATTTCTTCAGGGCAATCGCACGAAATCTATCCTGGCAATTCTGTGCCGGCGCGGGCCTGGAA
>CAYNQP010000060.1:0-11910 GCA_964399325.1 uncultured Pirellulales bacterium | reverse complement strand
CGAGGAGCCTGAGCACCATTCTCTCGCCGCCGGCGGTGGGGATCACCGACACGCGGATGTCCATCAGTTCCTCGCCGATGCGGACGCGACTCTGGCCGTCCTGCGGCAGCCGGTGCTCGGCGATGTTCAGGTTCGCCATGATCTTCAGTCGTGACAACAGAGCGCTCATTTGCTGTCGCGGGAGACTCAGAACGTTGTGCAAAACGCCATCCACACGAAACCGAATCTTCAACTCGTCCTCGTAGGGCTCGATGTGGATGTCGCTGGCCCGACGCTGAACCGCGTCGAAGAGAATCTTGTTGACCAGCTTGATCGCCGGCGCTTTGTTCGCGATGTTGAGCAGGTCTTCGGCATGGGTCTGCACCGAGTTCGTGCCGGCTGTTGTTTCCGGACTGATCATATCCGCCATGCCGTTGCCGTCGTGCCCTTTTTCGCCTTCGGTGGCTTGGTAGTAGCACTGACTTATGGCATTTTCGATTTCCGGCGCGGGGCACCTGACCCGGGGACACGCCTGACCCAGGATGCCGACAATGGCGTCATAGGCCTCGACGTTCAGTAGATCGGCCAGGGCGATGGCTGTGGTTCCATCGTCCAGGACAATGGGGATGGCGCACTGCCTCTTGAGAAACTCCAAAGGCAAGCGTCTGGCCAGGTCCGGATTCAACTGCTCCGGAGATATCTTCCAAAGCTGCTGACCCTCGATCTGTTGCGTTTGTGCTGTCTTCACCAATCTACCTCCTCGCATTGGCCCGCCCAGAGCACGTGCCTGCGTCCGCCCCTGGCTCAGCGGCTTCTCTCCTGGATATCCGCCATCTGCTGCTGTTTCTGCTTCGTCATCGCCAGGAGTTCTTCCTGGTTCGCCATAACGGTCGGGGTGATGAAGATGAGCAGATTGGTCTTTTGGGAACGATCTCTCTGTGATCTGAACAGCGGTCCGACCAGCGGCAGGTCACCGACGAGCGGCACCTTCTGCTGAATGCGAGTCTTGTCGTCGCGAATAAGCCCGCCGATGACGACGGTTGCCCCGCTGCTCATGGTGACGACCGTTTGCGCCGTTCGCTTGGCGGTCACGGGCGTTGTCAGAGAAGATGTTGCGACATCCTCGATCAGCTTCGTGAACTCGCTGTCCACTTCCAGCCGGACCAGCCCGCCCTGGCTGACGTGCGGCGTAATCTCCAGCGTGATACCGACGTCTCGGTATTCAAACCCCTGGATCACCGTGGGGGTGATCGGATCGGCGGTCTCGGTGATTCTCGATTCCGTGACGAACGGCCTGTTCTCGCCCACGATGATCGTTGCCTTGCGGTGGTTGGAGGTGGTAATGTGAGGCATGGACAGGATGTTGACGCCCGATTGCCTCTCCAACGCCTGCAGGATGGCCCCTATTTTCACACCGGAACCCGTCTCTTTCCACGCTCCGACGGCCAGACCTTCCAGATCGCCGTTGAGGAAGTCGACGCGCGGGCCGAGATTGGTCAGCGCGAAGCCTCGGACGCTGTCGGCTATGGCATCGTCGAGTGTGGCCCAATCGATGCCGATCTCCTTAAGCGCCTCTTCGGTCACCTCTATGATCCGCATCTCGACCTGGACTTGCTCCCTGACAATGTCGAGCTTGTCGATGATCCTGGAAATCACCTCGAAGTCCTGGGCCGCGGCGGCAATGATCAGTGAGTTCGTGCTACCGTGAGGCGTAACCTGAATGGGCTGGGTCGCCTCAACGATGCCCGTGCTTCTCATGCCGGCCAGAGCTATGTCGAGGGCCCTGGCCACCTCGTTCGCGTCCGCGTTCTTGAGGTAAGTGACATGTACGTTGTCGGTGCCGATCGGGCGTTCAATGTCGAGCTGCGCGACCAGCTTCCTGATCGTCTCGATATCCTGCTCGCTGGCCACCGCGATCACGGAGTTCGTACGCTCGTCGGGCAATATTTGGAGTCCCTGACTGGGCGACGGGGCGCCGCGGCCGCGCGGCGCCTGCGAGGTGGTCGCATCGGCTCGCTCCAGAATCCGAGTGATCTGCTCGCTGACCACCTGGGCCGAAGCGTGGGCCAGCGGAAGCATCAACACTCGCTCTCTCGACCCCTCGACATCGAGCTGCTGCACGATCTGCGCAATGTGGTGGATGTTGGCCGATGTGTCCGTGATCATGATGGAGTTGGTCCGGGGGTATATGGCCATCTGCGCCGCGGCCGACAGGGCCGGCTTGACGATTTCACTGATTTCCGCTGCGCTCGCATACCGCAGGGGCATGATCTGGGTTGCTATCGCGTCGTTCCGGGGAATGTACGCCGGGTCGGCGCCGATACGAACCTGCGTGCCATGCTTCGTCGCGTCGGCCTTGGGGACGATCTTGACGGCGTTCTCGCCTTCGATGGTGGCGTATCCGTACACATCCAGGATAGACTGCAGGAACGCGTAAATGTCGCCCAGCCGGATGGGGGTCGGTGACATCACGGTGACCTTCCCGCTGACGCTTGCGTGGGGGATGAAGTTAATGCCTGTGATGTCTCCGATGGTCTTCAAGACCATCCGAATGTCCACATCCTCGAAGTTGACCGAAACGGGTTCGCCCGCCATTCCCGGCTGTTTTAGCGCGGGCATTTCAACCTGCGGAAGTGGGGCAGGAGGCTGTTGCTCTTCCGGGATCGCCGCCACTTCGGCGGCTTCCGGCGGCTTTGTCGGCTCTGCAGAAGCCTGAGCGGGCTCGGCCGGTTCCGCCTCGTATACCTGCTGTTGTGGGATACCTGCGCTGGGCAGGGGTGATTGCGTCTGATCGTCGACGGTACGATCGATCGATGGTAGGGTCGGCTGTGGTCGCGGTGCGATGGGCTTCGGCTCCACCGGACTGGCCGTCGCCTTCGGCGCCTCGGGTTGTGCAGGCGCTTTCTGCCTTGGTCGCGACCGTAGTTGGATGGGGCTAACCTCGCGGCTGGCGACGGGTTTGGGATGCATGCCGCAGCCTATGCCGATCAGAACGAAGATGCACGTGATAGCCGCGAACAGGCCGAGCCGACGCGGTCCATCTTGCCCGTTGGTCTGGGCGGTGTTCTGGAATCGTATCGTGATATGATTGCGTTTGGTTCTCAAAGCTCTCTCCGTCCTTCTACAGATCGAATGATAGATCCCGGGTCTCCCCATCGCGCACGATCTGTACATCGAGTTTCGGTTGCGTCCGGGCCTTCTTGAGGACCTGGAATGCCTTCTGTTTGCTGGTGAGACACTGTCCATTGATCGTCCGGACGATGTCCCCGTTTCTCAGGCCGAACATCGTGGTCAAAGGGGTCTGTTCCAAGCCGGTGATTCTCAGCCCGTCGGCCTGGCCGCTTTCGATGCATGGTTCAATGGTCGCCTTTCGGAAGAGATCTTCCACGTAACCCAATCTAGCTGATGCCTGCGGACTTCGTTCACCGGCGATGGGAAGTCCTTCTCTGCCGTCGGCCATGGGCCTGTTGTCTTCCGTGGACTCGGTCAGGTCTTCGGTGGTTGTGGCCGTATGTAGCAGCAGGGCTCGCCTTTGACCGGCGTGCCGTAGGATGACTCGGCCGGGCTCGATGGATTCTATGGTCGTCGAGCCAACCGCGTCTCCGATCTTGTAGGGTTGTGCCGTCCTGTCACGGCTTTCGATAATGGCGCGGGAGGCCACGGGACCCCCGGCGATAACGCCGATCAGTCTCAGGCCCAGCTCTTCTGCTGAAGGCATGGGGCCGACGGCCGGCGAAGAGCCGGGGTTGGCTGTCGCAGGGCCTCCGGCGAAGACATTGTTCTTCACAATTACAGAGTAGTTCGTCGGACTCTCGTCATCCGCTGCGATCGCGACGCGAGAGCGTATGGCCTCTTTTCCCGCCACAGTGTTCGGCTTGAAAGCCGTATCAAGGCGAAACGGCGCCCTGGCCGCCTCGACAACCGCATACAGCAGCGCGACGACCAGTGCGACCTTGGCGGCCTGAAGGAACCTTGAAATCTGTCTGTCGTTCGTCATCTCTGTTGTCCAAACACACTTTGACCCTGTCGAGTCTATCGTCCGACGCAGGTCTCCACTTGACGGGGAACGGCCTATGCGCAAATGCCAAGCTTTGGCTGGGGCTGACAATATAAGACGTTGTGTTTTATGGGGCCGTATCTACAGGGTTTGGGGAGAATGTCCGATAAACTCGCACCGCCGCGCGTCAGGCCAGAATCGTCGCCATGATCCCATAGGTAACGTTGGCCAGGCCATGAAAGAGGATAGGGGCCAGCAGTGAGCGGGTTCGAATGAACAGCCATGCCAAGAGTACGCCGGGCAGGAAGGTCGCAAGTGAGGTTATCCGACCCTGGACGATAGCGTGGGCAAGGGCGAAACAGGCGGCCGAGATGAAAATGGCGATGCCGTGATTAGTTCTGGTGGATCGCCATCGGCCGCGTCTGAGAATCTTCATGACATTGGCCTGAACATAGCCCCGAAAGAACACCTCTTCCGCCACCGCCACATAGAGAAATTGGTAGAGCAACCAAGTGAGCCAATCCTGTTGTCTGCCGATAATCGGCCGCAGCGGAATGGCCAGGCTGAAGTTATTCATCAACCACAATGCCAGAAATACCATGGGCAAGGCGTAGGCAAACGCACGACACGCGACTTCCAGGGATTGACCAATACGCTCAGATTCAAGCCCTATGGGTGGGAACTCACGTTTTCCGATCCAGGCGGGTACCAGGGCTGCTGCCACGAGTAGGCCCGGGATTATGAACCATCGAAGATTCGATGCTTCCTGCACGTTTAACATTCTGACGGCTGCCAACGCAGCGATCGTCACCACGACCGTCTCAACCGCCAGGCGGCCGGGATACTTCGCCTGCGAATCGGAGAATGGATAGGCCGGCTCGAAGGACAACAACGAGTCAGGACAATCGGCTGGGCCGCACAAGTGCCTCATTCGGACATTCTCCTCCAACGATTCTCACGGATCGCCGTTTCTTTCTGTCTTGCAGTTTCAAGGCAACCCGCAGGGGGGCCCTTGCCCACTGACCTGAGGGCCGATAATCTCGCCGATCGCGGACAGATCGCGCCTGGGGCGGGTCGGCAAGCGGTCAGGATTGGGCTATTGCTCCATCTACATAAACCCTACAAACAAAACGTTTCCTGTGCAACGGCAGGCGGGCCGAGCGCCAGTGATGCCTATTGGGCGACCATGCTGTTTCTCGCATTGGGGATCCGCACTTCAGGGGGGTTGACAACGAGCCGATAACAGGGATAGAATCGTTTTTCGACCGTGAGCATTGGCTGGATGGAGGAGTTGTTCGGTCGCCCGGTTCTACGCGTTTCTCCGTCGCGAGCGGGATCGAATGCAGAAAGCTAGATGCAGGCTTGGAGGTGTGCGCACAAATGCATACGCATGAAATCGGCTCAGAAGATCGGGGAGAGACTGCCGTTAAGGCAACAGGACGTGGCGGGGCGGCGCCGCTCTGGTTGGCTGGCCTCCTCGCTATCGTGCTGTTAGTGGCGGCAGGCGTTGTGTACCGGGTGGATGCCTCTCGCGTGGAGCGTCAATTGCCTGTCTCGCTGCCGGTGCCCTTGGAGAAGATGCCGCTGGAACTCAACGGGTGGACGGGGGAACACCTCGATATTCCGAGCACCACACGGCAATACATGGAATCCCATTTCGCCGACGATTACGTCAGTCGCCGATACACCAATCACGCCGAGGGGATGTGGGCCGACCTATACGTTGTCTACTGTTCTTCTCGTTTGGGGGGTCTGATCGGCCACAACCCCAGCGTCTGCTATCCTGGAAATGGCTGGATTGAGGATGAGATGTCACCGTCGGAGTTTGTCTCGACGTTTGGCCGACGGATACCGTGTTTGTTGCATCGGTTTCACAGGCCTGCGCCGGACTACCGATCGGTGGTGGTCTTGAGTTTTTACATCCTCAACGGCAAGATCACTATCGACCAGCAGGATTTCTCGGACCTCTGGGGCAGGAGGATTAATCTATCGGGCGATCCGGCCCGTTACGTAGCACAGATTCAGGTCAGTTCGGTCTTGGAAGCATCAGTCCGGGCGGCCATCAGCGGCTTGGCCGACGCGATTCTTGCCTTCCTGCCGGAGGAGGACGGCCGCGTACGAGCCGTTGACTACGCGGATCGTTCTTCTACGGACGGCCGCCCCGGCCAGACGCAATAGACGGTCATTGGGCGTCTGTACAGACATCGCGTCCTCTGGAGGAGAGGGCATTGTGTTCACATCGTCGCGCTTGCTGCCGGGCTCTGTAACGGGCCCTTCCAATTCCATGAATTCTTCAATGAATTGTCAGGCCTTCTGCTTCCTGCGGTCTGATCGTTTCAGAGCCACCATGACAATGGCGATGATCCCGTACGGGACGAGCAGGTCTTTGGGTGAGCTGCTGGCGGTCGCCGTGACGGAGCATCCGCCTGCGCTGCCCGTGATCGCCTCGCCCATGTCGGCATCGCCTGCGACGAGGTAGAACGGTGTGAAGTGTGTTGTCTTGAACCGCAGGGCGTTTAGATTAGTGGCAATGACGATGTTCTCCACGTCCGTTATGCCCTGTTGGCTGAGCGCCCCGGTGAGTGAGTCATACCAGTAAGGTTTCGCAGAACTCCCGGTCCCCGCGAATTGATAGGGGATTGTAACGGTGACCGGGCCATTGAAATCGATGCCGCTGGGCCCGAAATCATAACTGCCCAGACACTCGACGGGCAATGCCTGCGGATTCAGTATTTCCGAGATTGTGATACGCGCATCGAATTGGCATGCGCCTGCGGGAATGACGATCGAGACGTCATTTTCTGAGTCGATGGCCGCCGGATCGGTCCCGATGGTGGCGCCGACGACAGCTACGACCTGCTTCGAATCGATGGGATTCGGGTCGAGGAATGTCGTTGCCGCGTAGTATATCTCACTCTGCGCACCTCGACCATCGGTCCAGACCGCGTAGGGGTTCCCGTAGCTATCGATGCCGGCTGCCGGTTCACTTTGGCTTGTGTTGGTCCCATCGTCTCCTATGAAGACATTGGTTTTTGCCGTCCCGGACCCAAGATCGGTCATGAACAGGTCTGAATCACCGGCGTGTTGACCCACATGACGCAGATCCTGCCAACAGGCGAACACTCTGAAGCCATCCACACAGGCGATTGCCGGCGCGACCTGATCGGCGCCGGAGGTGTCATCGATGATATTACTGCCGCTCACGGGGCTGGCCGGCAGACTATCCGACTGGGCATAGTATATGTCGCTGTTTCCTGACCTGTCATCCACCCAGAGCATGTGCAGAGTGGATGGGCTCAGACCCACCGCCACGGCGGGGCTGGTTTGAGAACCGGATGCGGTTACGACGGGCACATTGGTCCAGCCGGCGCTGCTGGAGGAGGCGCCGTAGATGTCGGCGTTGCCGTTTCTCATGTCAGTCCAGAGAATGGTGACGGTATTCTGCACATCGACCGCTATGTCGGGCTCGGACTGGTCGGCGTCGTTGCTTGTCACCGCAGATACAACGCTGTCGGCGAATGCATTGGCGGATGCGGCCACATAGATATCTGCGTGGCTGTTTCGATCGTCCTGCCAGACCACGTAAGCCCGGCGGGGCGACCCGTTGTCAACGACGATCCCCGGATGGGTCTCGTTTCCGTCAGAGTCCGTCACCTGCACGGCTCGGGACCAGGCCGTGCCGTCGGATGATACGGAAAGGAAGATGTCCCAGTTGCCACGCGCGTTGTCTTGCCAGACGGCGTAGAGTTGTCCGTCGTCGCCTGAGGCGATGTCGGGATTGCACTGATCGGCAGTGCTGGAGGTCAAGCGCACCGGAGTCGCGAAGGCATTTGCGCCTGCCGGCAATGCGGCGACGTAAATGTCCCTGCTTCCTTCGACGCCGGCATGCCAGATGGTCCAGATATCCCCGGCAGCGTCACTGACAGTTGCGGGTCTGCTCTTGGGTACTGCGTTGCCTGCGGCGTCACTGACGATACGATTGCCACCGAATGCCCGCATTTCTGTCGTGAAGAAATAGGAGTAGGTGGTCATCACGTTCCCGGCCAAGTCAGCGGCGTCAACCTTCACGGTCACGGCGTGATCGAAGCCAAGAGCTTCGGTCGCCTGGTAGACGAATCTGTAGTCGTTCTTCGATCCTGATCGATTGCACTCTCCGGAGGTGCTGCTATGGACGTTCGTATCGCCTTGATACACGATGGCCTCGTCCACACGGATCACAACGGAGGCTGGGTCGACACCTCTGCCGGCATCGGTCACGTGGAGCTTCACCAGGTTGTTCACGGGCACCTGAATGGAGGTTGCTTCCGGCGAACGTCTGGCCACCACGGGAGCCGTATTGTCAGGACCAACCTCCACGACGACTACTGTGATGGTCTCTGTGTCTTGGAGTTGTCCGTCACTCGCGACAAAGGTCACATCGTAGGAGCCAGTCTGGCCGGCGGCCGGGGTCCAACTGAATCGTCCACTGGTGAACGTGGCTCCCGAAGGCAGGCTGCTGGCGGAATAGGCAAGACTGTCGTCGTCGGGATCGCTGCCTGAGACGGTGAAGGTCAAGAGGCTTTCTTCATCGACGGATCGGTCACCAATGTTGCTCAGAGAAGGTGGCCTGTTGGTGTTAGTCACAACTATCGTGACGGCTTCCGAGTCCTGATCGCGTCCATCGCTGGCGACAAATGTCACTTGGTGGTTGCCTGCCTGGTCGTAGCCGGGGGTCCAGGCGAAGTTCTGGCCTGAGAAACTCGCTCCGCTCGGCAAGTTGCTGGCAGAGTACGTGATGGAGTCGCCGTCGGTGTCGGTCGCGCTGATGGAAAAGGCCAGACGTTGGTTCTCTTGGGTGGATTTGCCGCCGATAGCCGAGAGCACGGGAGCGGCGTTCGTTGTCGTGGACGTGACCGTGATAGTGATGGTTTCGGAATCTTGAGCCTGACCATCACTGACCGTGAATGTCACTTGGTGGCTGCCCACCTGGCTTTCTGTGGGCGTCCAGGTGAACGTCCGTTCCGAGAACGTCGCACCGCTTGGAAGGCCGGAGACGGAATAGGTCAGGCTGTCCCCGTCCGGATCAATCGCGCTCAGCGTTAGTGTCAGGGTCTGCCCTGCCGTGATCTGCCGATTGCCAATGGCCGACAGATTGGGACGATGGGCGCCATCTGCAGACCAGAGAGGTCCGTATTGGTCGCGGTAGGTGTCCCACATATTCTCCGTGAATGCGGACCAACTTCGCTGCGGCGTGCCGTGATCCTGCTCGGCCATGTGGAAATCCGTGTAGTCGAAATAGGCGTCGCGGTTCCAGAGGGCTTTGCAGTCGAGAATGAGGGCTCCCAAGGCCGCCCCGTGATACGTACAGGCGGAAACCATGCGATAGCCGCGCGAGTAGAACATCTGGTTGTAACGCCAGTAGTAGTTCTCCGTCCACTCCGGGTAGCCCAGGCGATAGGACGGGAAGAGTTGGCTCTCTACCGTCAGGCCGGAACCCGTATCGAGAAGGCCGTAATAGGCCAGATCAGCTTCGTCAACGCGAATCTTGGCGTTGTTGTTCGCATGGATACTCGAGGCCCGCACGACGTTGTAGATTCCCCCGCCGCGATGGACGCGCAGCCAGAAGTCGCTCGGGAACCCGCGATTGGACTGGATCGGCTGCGTGCCGCCGAGGTCGTCGTTCCACCAACTGCCGCCGTCACTGTCCGTGACGATCGCCACCGTCTTGCCGTTGTACTGTTCATGCGTGATGGCGCAGTTAGTGCGGGTGGTAGGCGCGTGTTTGCCCACCTCGTTCTGGCCGATGTAGAAGACCTGCGCGTCTTCCTGGAAGCGATACGACGTGGCGGGGTAGTCGATCCCCACGTTGGTCATATCCGTATCTCCCAGGAGCTTGCCCGCCAAGAGGATGGGCCACTTGCGTCCGATTCGCATGGCGCCGCCGGCCTTGCCCCAGCCGCCCCCGGCCTTGACGACGTAGTACCAGTCGATGCCGAGTTGGCAGAAGTACGTCGCCAGTTCCGCTTTATCATTCGTATTGATAGCGACCATCAGCGCCAGGCCGATACGATTGACCGCGTTGGCCTGGTCCCGACCATAACAAGGCATATTCTCGGTCGGATTGATCCATTCGCCCTGCTCGCTCGTGACATGATCGAGCCAGACACGCTTGATCTGGTCCTTGTAGGCGGCCATATTTGGATAGACGGTGTCGTACAAGCCGTCCACTACGGTCAAATTGGGGAGGGTGGTCGTGTTCATGTCCGAGACGTTGTACAGCGGTTTGTCGGTGCCGGCGTAGGGCGGACGAAACGAGCCCGCCGGCGGCGGCGTCGCCAGGCAGGTCAGGACCGCCGCGACCCGCAGCGGCGGCCGGGGCATGTGGTAAAGGGCACTGGCGGGATTGCTGTCGTACCGGGTCGGACAACCATTCTCTCCGATCTGCCAGGAGATGGTCGATACCAGCGAATCGCCCGGCTTCAACGAGATGGGGACATCCATCCGCAGTGCGGCGTCATACGGTCCGCCGCGACTGTCATAACCCTGGTGGCCGCCACCTACTGTCTCCGGTTCCGGATTGACCATACTGCCGCTGATGTCGAAGGATTTGCCGTCCTGACTTACCGTCGTGCATCCAGGGTCGACGTTGGTAATGGACACCGGCCCGACGACCCAAAAATCTCCGTTGACGAACTGTCCGATCGTGCGGCTTTCTCCGAAAGTCCACGAGATGCCATACTGCGCAGCTCCTGCCGACACGTAGGTTACGTCGTCCGGCCAGTCGGCGGCGGACATGCTGGAGTCGATGGACAGTATGTCTACGGTGTCGCCTGCGTTGGCCGAGGCCGCGACCTTGCCCATGGTCTGCCAGGCAGATCCCGGTGCCAATCCTGAATTATGGTCGTCTCCATGAACGGCGTCGACGTAGTATGTTGTCGCGCGTGCCAAACTCGGTAGGGCCAGCGCGCAAACGAAGAGTGCTCCCATCAATGTAGTCCGGTAACGCGTTACTGGCGATGGGCATACACCCGCCTTGTATCTTGGCGTCATCATGACATTGGTTCCCTTTGAATGGTGCCCCCCCTTGGGGCGGTCTATGCAACTTCATCTCTAAAAGCCTACAAATGAAGCGTTGGTTTGGCAAGATGGAGGACATAATCATTGTTGACGCGGCTGATCTTCCGCCGGGGATACCGCGACCGTGCCGAACAGGATTGGGTATGCCTCCTTTCCCGGAGAGATGTCGCCTGCGCGCCATCGTGCGACCAGCGTTTGGCCCTTGACGGTGCCTGGTTGGGGGCCTATTATCACGGCGCAGGTTTGCCAAGAGGTGACCTGGCGCAGCAGCGCAGATCAGTGAGAGGCTTGATGTCAGGCTTGTAGCCTGTCTCCTTGCTCGCACTCTCCAGATAGATCGCGTCCCTTTCTGCAATGCCAGCGAGAGACGGATACAGGGGGCGTGGGGAGCGTGATTCTTCCCGAGGCTCGGCAGGTATTCTCCCACCCAATGTGGGAAAAGCCTAATTCAGAGCAAAGTGGGAGACGATAATATGTTGGTCGCGAGCTAGATTGTGATTGTATGCGTCCGCGGACTGCTGTTCATGGTCCGATGCGGGCCGGAGATTTCAGGGCAAAGTTGTGCTAAAGTGCTTCTAGAAAGCACTTTACATCAGCACTTGCATGAAACCGACGGGGACAGAGTCTGTCGATTCCAACTCCCTGTCTGCATGGGCCGGCAAGGGTTGGCGTGGCAGTGCCCGCCGGCTTCTTCGCCTGTGAACTCATGGAAATGCTCGCGTCTTCTTGCTGGTTGGATAGGCACGCCGAGGACGAGGTAACCCGACACGAAGGAGTGCGTCTCTATGCCGGCGGAAGCGGAACGGGTTCCATCCATGTTGTTGTCGTCCGGGGCTGGGGTGTTGACGGTTGGGGTCGGCCCTGGTATAATCCTGCCT
>CAYNQP010000059.1:0-11943 GCA_964399325.1 uncultured Pirellulales bacterium | reverse complement strand
AGCCGGTTCGTGGACTGTATCGAGATCAACAGCACCTTCTACCGTCCTCCCTTTGCAAAGACGACCCGGTCGTGGCTGGAGAGAACGTCGGAAAGGCCCGGCTTTTTCTTCACGGCCAAACTGCACCAGAGTTTCACCCATGAGGGCAAGATCGATCCGGCAACCGTCACGCAGTTTCACCGAGGCTTCGAGCCTTTTCTTGAGGCCGGCAAACTCAAGCATCTGCTCGTGCAGTTCCGGTATGACTTCGCGGACGGCGCGCCTGCTCGGCAACACCTGGCCAGCATCGTCAGCCGTTTTAACGATGCCTTCAGCCTGGTGGTGGAGTTGAGGCACAAGTCATGGGAAATGCAGGACGCCTTGGATTTCCTCCAGCAGTTGGGGGTGACGGTGTGCAATCTGGATTACCCGACGTCGAGCCGGTCGTTCAACTTGCAGCACTGTACCGTCGGTCGGTCGGGCTATTTTCGCATGCACGGAAGGAACGTCGAGAAGTGGTTCAGCAAGGCCGGTCGGGATGAGACCTACAATTATTACTATAACGAGCGCGAGCTGGCCGGGATCAAGGGGCGGCTCGATGAGCTGGGCAAGGCGTTCGAGGCCCTGACGGTGATTGCCAATAATCATTACCGGGGGGCCGAACTGGCGAATGCGATTGAACTGAAAGCCCTGGTGAGCGGGCAAAAGCAACCCGTGCCTGAGGGGCTTTTGAAAACGTATCCAAATCTGGCACGGATTGCCGTAGGTCAATAGACATTCCCTACAGTGTCGTTTGATGGGGCGGGGAAGGTATGCGCATAGCGGCGCTGACATGTCGGAGTTTCTACAGCCTCTTGAGGGGGGCGGTGTCGGTTCAGCGGTGGGTGGCCAAAGCGGCGGAATACGGTTACGGGGCGGTGGCGCTGGCTGATGTCAATTCCCTCTCGGGTGTAGTGGATCTCTACAAGGCCGCTCAGGGGACTGATGTTCAACCGATCGTCGGCGTCGAGATTCTGACCAAGAGCCAGCGGGCGGTACTGCTTGCGGAGAATCGGAACGGCTATGAAAACCTCTGCCGAATGACCACGGCCCGGAATCTTGACGCTGATTTCGACCTCATCGAGCAACTGCAAATCGACAGCAGGGGGGTGATCTGCATCTGCAATCAATCCAAGCTCTTGAAGGCGTTGAGAATGCTCTTGGGTGAAGGCTATCTGTTTGCAGGCTGCGGCGGCCCGGAGGATGTCGCCTTTGCCGCTGCCCACGGTGTCGAGCCTGTGGTCTGGAGTAATGCCACCTGGTTGGACAGCGGCGACATGGAGATCGCGAAAACCCTGGCACGAATACGAAGCTTGGGCGTGACCGGTCCCGGCCCGGACGATGCTTATGGTGCCGGCACGCTTGCTGCCGCGAGGCAAGTCGAGCAGCGGTTCTCGGATTACCCGAAAGCCCTCGTCAACGCCGACCGAATCGTGGAGCGGTGCGATTTCCAGTTGCTGACCGGCAAACCGATCTTGCCCAAAGCCAAACTCGCCAAAGGCGCGACCAGTAACAGGGAACTGGCGAGACTCTGCCACTTGGGACTGGCGAGGCGATACAACCCTGTGACCAAGGAGATCATCAAGCGGCTCGAATATGAATTGGCGACCGTCGCAAAGAACCAGTTCTGCGACTACTTCCTGGTGGTCTATGAAATCGTCAACTTTGCCAAGCAAAACCATATTCCGGTCGACGTGCGCGGGTCTGCGGCGGGTTCTTTGATCTCGCATGTGTTGGGTTTCACGCGGATTTGTCCGGTCGAAAACAACCTCTACTTCGAGCGTTTTATGAATCCGGGCCGCACGGATTGCCCCGATATCGATATCGACTTGTGCTGGCGAAGACGGGATGAGGTCATACGGTTTTGCTACGAGCGCTGGGGGTTCGAGCACGTCGCGATGGTCTGCAACATCAATCGCTATCGCCTTCGCAGTGCCATTCGCGATGCGGGCCGGGCCCTGGGGCTGGAGCCCGTCCAGATAAATCAGTTGGGCCGAGCCGGAAAAATCAAAAGAACCTCGCCGATTTACAGGCTGGCCGAGCAACTCGTGGGTATTCCGAGGCATTTGGGTGTTCATTGCGGCGGTATCGTTGTCACGCCGGGCCCGGTAAGCCATATCGCTCCGCTGGAGCGGGCCAATAAGGGTGTCATCATTACCCAATACGACAAGGACGCCGCCGAAGCGATTGGCTTGGTGAAGATCGACCTTTTGGGAAACCGATCGCTGTCAACGGTCAATGAAGCCATTCAGATCGTTGACGCCGGGCGGAACGGCGATGGCGATATATCCTTTGACCCGAATGATAGCAGGACGGCCCAGATGCTAAGCGCTGGCGAGAGTCTCGGTGTGTTTCAGAGCGAGTCGCCGGGGATGAGGCAGCTTCTGCGCGGGTTGAAGGTCAAGAGCAAAAAGGACCTGGCGATTGCGCTGTCATTGATTCGTCCCGGTCCGGCCTCCGGGGGCATGAAAGCGGCGTTTATCGAAAGACACGTTCATAAGAAGCCTTTCGAGTATCTCCACCCCAAGCTGAAGGAATTGCTGGGCGACACCTACGGCGTGATGCTCTATCAGGAAGACGTCATGCGTATCGCGGTCGAAATTGCCGGCTATACGGTGGCCGATGCCGACCGGTTCCGGTCTGAAGTCTCGAAGAAGGTCTCCGCGTCGCGCGTGCAGGCCCAATACGTCGACTTTGTCTACGCGCGGGCCGAGCACGCGGGCCTCGATCGGGACATCGCCGAGACGATCTGGGAGGAGATTCTGCGTTTTGCCGCCTACTCGTACTGCAAAGCCCACGCGACGGTGTACGCCAATATCGCTTGGCAGACGGCCTATCTGAAAGCGCATTATCCGGCTCCGTTCTATTGTTCCCTCTTCAACAATCATCACGGGATGTATCCTTTGCGGGTATATGTCTGGGATGCAAAGAGGCATGGCATAAAGGTCCTGCCGCCGCATGTGAACCATAGTGAGATCGAATGGAGTTTACAGGGCAAAGCCATTCGCGCGGGCTTGAATATCCTCAAAGGATTAACCCGCACCACTACTGAACGTATCATCGAACAGCGACAGGTTCGAGCCTTCAGCGATATGGACGACTTACGGGGGCGGGTGACATTTCGCCGACCGGAGTTGCGGAATCTCATTCATGTCGGGGCTTGTGATGGATTGGGCGCCGCGCGACCGCTGATGTTGAACCGATTGCATTTTGCTCGGGCGGACCCCGATCAGCCGATGTTGTTCGATATCTATCGCAGCCGTTTTGCCGCGCCGTTGCCCGATTATGACCGAATAGCCAGGTTGAAGGCGGAGCTTGACACTACGGGCATCTCCTTCAGTATGCATCCGGCGATGTTGCTGCCGGGCAGATATGGGTCGGCAAAAAAAGTGGCAGAGACGCAAGATCTTGCGTCTCTCCTGGGAAGCCAGACGACTGTGGCCGGGTTTGTAGCGACGGCCCGAAGAGCCAGAACAAACGATGGGCGAGTGATGGGGTTTGTTACACTCGAGGATTCTACGGGGTTGGCCGAGGTGAGTTTCTTTCCCGATCAGATCAAGCTGTATCAGAGTATCTGTTCATATGGGGGACCGGTGTGGGTAAGCGGCAAAGTGACGGAACACTTATCTTCAATTGCCGTCGAGTGTGCCGAGTGTGGAAAGGTGGCATAGTCATACGGGCACGTCGCGGAAACAACGCCTGTTGTCATGTCTCGCGGTGGACCGTACAATGTGAGAGTGCCAAGAGAATCCTGTCTGAAGGGACCTTCGGCCAAGCACGACCCAAATGATGCATGGGGCGCAAAGCCTAATGACCCTGAAAGGGGGAAAGTCGCATGAAGAGGCGGTCATTTCTGAAAACAGTGGGCGGTGTCGCAGGAACGTGTGCCTTGGGCGCACAATCGTTGTTGCGTGCAGGAGGAGCGGTCAAAGGCACCACGCAGGTGGTAGGAGAGTTGCCGCGGCGGATACTGGGACGAACGGGCGAGCGCGTCTCCATCGTCGGGTTCCCCGGCTTGGCCCTCGCCTATTATGACCAGGATCGATGCACGAGCGGACTCCACAGCGCCTTCGATCGAGGGGTGAACTACTTCGACGTGGCGCCCGCCTACGGCCAGAATGGAGACGCCGAAGTCAAGATGGGGATAGGCCTGCAAGGTATTGATCGCAGCCGCCTATTCCTGGCGTGTAAGACCAAGATGCGCGATCGGGACGGCGCGAGGCTGGAATTGGAGCGTTCCCTGCAGCGGCTTAAGACCGACCACTTTGACCTTTACCAAATGCACTCCATTCGCACGCCCGGCGAGGTCCAGCGCGCCCTGGGGCCGGGCGGTGCTATCGAGACCTTCTTAAAGGCAAAGGAGGAAGGGAAGATTAAGTACCTCGGCTTTTCCTCCCATACGACGAAAGGGGCGCTCGAAGCCTTGAACGGATTCAAATTTGACACCGTGATGTTTCCCATCAATTTCATCGAGTTCTTCCAGATGGGGTTCGGCAAGGCCGTATTGGAGAAGGCGAAGGAGCAGGCCGTGGCCGTTCTGGCCATCAAACCCATGTGTGGCGGCGCTTGGTCCCCAGGAGCCGAGCACGAGAGCCGATGGTGGTATCGGCCGCTCGAGGACGAGCGTGACATTAGCATGGCGCTGCGATTTACGCTGTCGCAAGAGGGGGTAGTAACAGGATTCCCGCCGGGCTCGCTTGAGCTCGCCGAGGCTGCCATTGAGGTCGCTCAGGCCTATCACGCCGTGACGGCGGACGAGATGCTACAACTGCAGCAGTTGGCTCAGGCACGTGTCTCTCTCTTTCGTCGCGAGGAAGAACGGGCCGCATCCGGAAACCGAATGGACGAACGAGTCTATCCGGATAGTCCGCATGAGTGCTGTATGCACGCCAACGTCTGACGGTGTGCTCGTTGGCCGCGGCGGCGGATCGCGCTCCTTTTCAAGACTTCAAGACTTGCCTTTGAACTCGGTAGCCGGACCTCCACTCCAGAACTCGGGCAGCAAGTCATAGGTGACTTCGACTTCCAGTCTTCCTTCGAACGCCACACTCCGCATGGCAGGGCGTTCTACGGGGCCCAGGTCACACCGCATGGTCCGATATGCTTGTTGTGTTTCCTCTCCGTGGACGGGACAAGCGATAAGTGTCTATGAATTAGTGGCTTATAAGAAAATCTCGCACGGGAACACAGGCGGCGGTCGGATTCGAACCGACGAATAACGGTTTTGCAAACCGTCGCCTTGGACCACTTGGCTACGCCGCCCTAAGGCGCATACTTTATAGAGGGTCAGTTGCTGCTCTGCAACAATTTTCTGTCCCAATTACGGGGCAGATTCTGCGGGTGGACCAGACGGCGGGTGTGCGGGCTCTGCGGGTCCATTTGTGTGGACGACAGCGATACGCTGCTAACGTGCCGTGGCCGATCTGTCGATAGATCAAGCTGGTTAGGCAACGTCAGATAGTCTCGGGAAACCGATGTGATGAATGAACATGATCCGGTAATAACACTTCTCTCAGACGAGAAGGTCCTTGATCCGGCAGTCCTGGAGTCCGTACTCGAACGGCACAGGGAGACCGGGGATAGCATCATCTCTATTCTCAAACGGGAGAATCTGGTCACCGAGGAGGATATTACCCGACTAGTGGCGAGCGCCAACAACATAGAGTTCATTGATCTGTCTCCCGATACGATTGACCCGATGGTGGCGCATCTGATCTCACATGACCTGGCAAATCGGTCCAAGGTGATTCCGATAAAACGGCATGAAGGATCCCTTGTTGTCGCGATGAGCGCACCACTGGACCTTGCAGCGCGCGATGAGATTGAACTCAAGACGGGCTACTCGGTCATTCCCGTAGCGGCGCCGCTCGCGGCCATACGCCAGGCGATACAATATCACTTCGATGAGGCAAACGTCACGAAGCAAGTGATTGCCTCCATGCGGCTTAAAGAAGAGCCCGCCGGGGAGACGGGAGAGTCCGGCAAACGCAAGCGGTCGTTGGTTGTCGGGGACGATCCTATCAGCAAGCTGGTCACGTCCATTATCAAAGGTGCTATTTCGGCTCGCGCGAGCGACATTCACATTGAGCCGCAATCACCCGACGTCAGGGTCCGCTGCCGCGTTGACGGAACACTTCGTGACACAGTCCGCGTTCCTGCATCGGTGCAACAGGAGGTCGTTTCCCACATCAAGATCATGGCCGACATGGATATCTCGGAGCGCCGGATACCGCAAGACGGTCACATGACGTTCGAACATGACGACAGAGAATACGATCTGAGAGTCTCGTCGCTGCCCTCCGTGGGCGGGGAGAAGATGGTGCTCAGAATCCTGGATAAGACGGTCCAACGCTGGTCGTTGGACAAGGTTGTTGTCGCACCGGAAGACAACCAGCTCTTTCGTGAACTCGTCGCCAATCCCTATGGCATGCTCTTGCTGACCGGTCCGACAGGAAGCGGCAAAACGACTAGCCTCTACTCCGTGCTGCAGCTCATCAATACGCCCGAAAGGAATATCGTGACGGTAGAGGATCCGGTTGAGTATTGTCTCAACGGCATCACACAGGTGCAGGTCAAGCCCATCGCTGGCATGACGTTTCCGTCGGCTTTGCGTAGTATCCTTCGTCAGGACCCGGACGTTATCCTCATCGGCGAAATCCGAGATCATGAAACCGCTGAGATAGCGGTTGGGTCGGCGCTCACGGGCCATCTGGTACTCAGCACCCTTCACACGAATGACGCCGCCGGTTCCATTTCGCGGCTCGCCAACCTCGGGATATCGCCTTTTCTGTTTGGGTCGGCCCTGCTCGGGACCGCCGCTCAACGATTGGTGAGAACCTGCTGTGAGAAATGTAAAGAAGCCTATGAGGCATCTGATGTGGAACAGATGGTTCTGTTCGGCGAGTCCGAACGACGAGATGGACTGCAGCTATGGCGGGGCGTGGGGTGCAGCCACTGCTACGACACGGGCTACGTAGGCAGGAAGAGCATCTATGAGATTCTCTCTGTTTCCCAGCGAATCCAGAAGATGATCGTTGATGGGGCAGATGATAATTCAATCAAGACCCAAGCCATATCAGAGGGCATGAGAACCTTGCGTAAGTCCGCCGTTAATATGGTTCTGGCGGGCTGGACAACCGTGGAAGAGATCATGAGAGTCGTGGACATGGAACGGAGCTGATGCCGACCTATCAATACATAGCCAAAGATCACCTGGGCACTGAGTTCAAAGGGGTCTACGACGACATCAGCGATGTCGGGTCGCTCCGGGCCGAGCTTACGCGAATCGGGTACGTACTTATCGAGGCCCATCAGGCCAAGACGGCGGCGCCGGCGCGGGGAAGGATAGGGCAGCAGGACATTGTAGCCTTCGCCTACAAGCTGTCCGGCATGTATTCTGCCGGTCTATCCGTCATCGAATGTCTCGAGACACTCGAAAACCAGGCGGAAAAAGAGGCCCTGAGACAGGTACTCGGCGATATCAGGAGTCGAGTCGAGGTCGGTGCGAGTCTAAGGAAGGCATTTGAACCTCATCGAGAGGTATTCTCTGAATTCTTCGTGGGAATGCTGGAAGCGGGTGAGGCCTCCGGAAAGCTCGGAGAGGCCCTTGAGATGAGCGCGGTCTACCTGGACAAGAGAGCACAACTGAGAGACAAGGTCAAATCGGCGTTCGTCTATCCGGTGTCGGTGGGTGTGGTGTGTATCGGCATTCTCTCGTGCCTGCTCCTGTTTGTGGTTCCCGTATTCATCAAGCTGTACAAGAATCTCCACGTGCAGTTGCCGTTGCCGACGTTGATTCTGGTTAACCTGAGTACTCTGCTGAGGGGTTGGGGCGTGTTCGTTCTGGGGGGTGCCGGGGCTGGCATCTGGGCCCTGACCAGGATTCTGAAGGATCCCCATGTGCGAAGTGGTTGGGACAGCTTCAAACTGCGTATGCCGGTCCTGGGTGGACTGAACCGTCTCATTCTGGTCTCGCGTTTCATTCGCCCCTTTGCCATGCTGATTTCTGTAGGACTGTCGGTGATCGACGCATTACGGATTGCCGGCAGGATCGCGGCCAATGATAAGATGTTGCGGATAGCCGACGAGTTGGAGAGAGCGGCCCGGGCCGGCAACCCGGTGGGCAAGGCTCTAAAGGCTCACGACATCTTTCCACCCGTTATCGTTCAGATGGCGGCCTCCGGAGAGCAAGTCGGGAGGCTGCCCGAGATGCTGGCCAAGGGCGTCGATATTCTCGATCGTGACATCGAGAAGACTATCGATGGGTTGATCATCAAGCTGGAGCCGGCGCTCACACTGATCATGGGGCTCGTTATCGGCGTTGTACTCATGGGTGTCTACTTGCCTATGTTCGATTATATGACTCACGTCGAGTGAGCGAATTCGGAGCGATCAGCCGAATGCCGAACGCGATCGCTCGAAGTCTTGCGGGAGGCACATAGTCTTGTTGCTTCCCAGAGGGCCACAGGCTCTGTTCTTTTAGGACCTGAGTCCGCTGTAGAAAGGACGAGCGTGGCGATTTGAGTGATGGGTATCGTGAATCGCTGGCGTTGATCCGGTTTTCTTGAAGGAATGAGAGCGGTAGTGATGTAGATGAGTTGGAATCTGTTTGAGTCAGGTTCCTTTATAGTCGATAGATGATGCAGGTGCTTCGTCTGTATCTGTTACATTTTGGATGAAAGGAAGGCGACATGAGGGTCAGAAAAGGTTTTACGCTGGTTGAGTTGTTGGTGGTGGTGCTGATTCTTGGGGCATTGGCTGCTATTGCCATCCCGAGAATAAGCCAGAGTGCGGATGCTGCCAAGAAGAACGCGTGCAGGACGAATGTGGATCTGCTGAACTCACAGATCGAACTGTACTATGCCAACAACGACGGCGCGTGGCCAGCCGATTTGGACGCCATCGCCGGAAACAAAGACTATTTCCCTGACGGTGCGCCCACGTGCCCGCTTGGGACGGCTTACGTGTACAGTACTACAACGCATCGGGTCGCCGACCACAACCATTAGCAGGAGAAGGATGTTAGCCTCATGTGGGGTGTGGGCGTCTGAGACCTGTTTATCTGGGGCTGGTGTCTGCGCGTAGTCACCGGCCTTTCGGTGGGTGGTTGCTGAGGTTGTCGCATGCGAGCTCAGAGAGCGTTTACACTCGTGGAATTGCTGGTCGTTGTCATGATACTCGGTGTCTTGACTGCCATAGCGGTTCCCCGGCTGTCTCTTGGCGCCCTGCATCGGGGGAAGGTTGATGTGGTCGCGGCGAAGATTGCCACCGATCTTCGGCTGGCTCGTCAACTGGCAATCTCCAATGCGGCCACCAACACGAGGGGCTTCAAGCTGGACATGATCGGTCACACTCCATACGGGGCGTATGCGGTGGTGAACAGGCAAACCAGAGAGACGGTGGCATCGCACATCATCGACCCCAGCGTTGCCTGCAGAGGCGCCAGCAAGTTCGAGTTTGGCCCGCTGGGGAATCTCGACGACCATTTCTACTCGGAACTGACGGTCTCGGCGGATGGCAAGACCGTAGCAATAAGCGTTGTTCCAGCCACGGGAATGGTGAAATGCGAGTGACGGGCATTCCAGCGGGGAGGAGACGCCGGACAAGGTGGTCGGCAGGTGTCACCCTTACCGAGGTTGTCGTAGCGTCGAGCCTTCTGGTCATCGTGATAGTCCCGATCCTGAAGGCGCTGACCGCCGCCACTCTGATAGCCACAAAAACAGAGTGGAAGACACAAAGTCTTGCGTTTGCTCAGGCAAAACTCGAAGAGATACGAGCTCGCTCGGTCTATCACTACGATGATTCCTTCAGCGAGAATTCAACGTTGTTGAAAGGCTCGTACCGGTGCAATGTCTCTGACGACAGGCATCCGGGCCTAAGATTGGTGGCCGTGTCAGTAGGTTGCGACGTCAACCTGGACGGGAGCCTGTCCAGCGCCGAAGTCGAGGTGACGCTGACGACGTACGTTGCCCGAAGACTCTGAGACCTTGCGCGTCCGGTTTCTGCGAATCGGTTACCAGGAGGCACATCCATGTTGAGTTATAAGACCTCGATGCGGGCGTCTTCTGCTGTTACTCAGGCTGGGGGTTAGTGTCTGATAAGCATGCCGTTTTGAGCCGACAAAGGTCGCGTTCATGCAGGTGCGGGCTGCCCGAAGCCGCATGGGTCCACGGAGGCAAACAGAGCTAACGGAGGAACCTTTCCAGGCCGATGACAGTCAACAGTAACGTTCATTCTATGCGCGGTTTGAAACTATGTGGGATGAAGACAACAGCGGCAGATGGGCCAGGGGGATGACTATACTGGAGACGGTCATTGCCCTATCCATACTGAGCGTCGTCTTCGTGACGATACTGCCGTTGCTTGCAGGTATCCGGAACAGTTGGGATGCCCGGCAGGCCAATGCGGAGGTGATACAGAACGGGAGAGTCATGGCGGATCACATTCATCGCAATCTCATCAAGGCGGTCCGGATAGAGAAGGTTAGTCCTTCCTCGGAGGCAGACGGCTACATCGAATTCGAGGCCACCGACAGACGCGACTACCGCTATGAGATTGACGCTGATGGCTGCGTCCGATTTGGCCGTGTTGGGCATTTGTCTGATTTGGCCGGTCCCGTGGGCCGGTTGCAGTTCACCTGCTACGGCAGCGGGGATCTGGACACACCCACGACAGATGCAGACGCCATCCGCTTCGTGAGGGCAGAGGCGACCTTCACCACGGCTGGCGAACTCGGCCAGGACAGGACCTTCGTTACGTCAGCCTACCTCCGGACGCGCGGAGATAGCCAAGGTATTTGGCGAAATCAGGACATAGGCGATGTCGGAGCATCCGGCAGTGCCTCCCAGTCGGGTAATAGTTGGGCCATTGAGGCCTCGGGTAGAGACATATGGACCGACGAGGACGAATTTCATTACGTCTATCGGTCTCTCAATGGAGATGGCCAGATCATAGCTCGGGTGGAAGATATTGACTACACCGATACTTGGGCGAAGTCGGGAGTGATGATTCGAGAAACCCTTGATGATGACTCCAAGCACGCTTTCATGTTTCTGACCGCTGGTTGTGGCTATTCCTTCCAAAGACGTCTGACGACCGGTGGCATGACGCAACACACGCAAGGCAGTGCCTATGGGGTGTCGTCTCCGTATTGGGTCAAGCTTGCGCGCAGTGGCAACACCTTCACGGGGTATGCGTCGCCGAATGGCCTCCACTGGGATCAGGTCGATCGCGTCACGATCAACATGGATGATGACGTCTGCATTGGTTTGGCGGTGACAGCACACGACGATGGAGACCTGTGCGATTCAGAAATGGACAACGTCTATGTCACCGGCAGGGTCACCGCCGGTTGTGCTTTGGTCCCCCGAACGCTGAGTCCACCCAGGATCGACGGCGATGTGGATGACGTGTGGTCGGGGGCGCCTGCCTATCCGTTGAATCGTGTCATCTGGGGTAGCCTCTACTGGATGTTTCCTGACAAGGATCTCTCGGGCACATGGAGGGCACTCTGGGACACCAGCAATATCTACTACTTACTAGACATGACCGACAACTACCGGAAGAACAACAGCGGTTCGGCTTGGCGCGATGACGATACAGTGGAAGTATTCGTCGATGCAGACAACAGCCGGAAAGCGACCTATGACAGCGTGAATGACTTTCACTATGCGTTTCGCTGGCATGACAGCACCGTGCATATTGGGTCCCAATCGGTGCCGGACGACACGGGCGTGCATTTCCGGATGGACAACACGAGCGGAGGCTATCGCCTGGAGATTTCGATTCCCTGGTCCACACTCACCGTGACATCGTCCGAAGGTCTTGTCATTGGAGCGGAGATTCTCGTGAATGATGATGACGACTATGGGAGCCGGGATGCAACGATGGCTTGGTACGGATCAAACGATGCATGTTGGCAGTTCA
>CAYNQP010000058.1:0-12091 GCA_964399325.1 uncultured Pirellulales bacterium | reverse complement strand
TTGAGGTCCCTCACCCGCGGCTTATCGTCTCTGATTGTAGGCATCTGCTGGGATTATAGGGCCTTGTCTTCAGGTGCAGCAGGTTCTCCCGCAGAAGACCGCCCGCCTTGCCGGAAGGTCAAGAGCGCCGGCTGGTCCCCACTACTGAAAAGGCGGTTTTTTGTGGGCGAGGCTGGAACTTCCGGCCTGTCTCAATGTCTCACTATGTAGGTGGCCCGGTTTGCCCTGGTTGACTTGCCAGTGGTGCGGGGTCTTGTTGTAGGCACGACCGGCCCACGCGTTGGTCGTTTTCGAAGTAGTCCGAAGAAGGGTGACTTAAATACGGGGTAGTGAGCGATGATGGGACGGAATTCTATCTGCAAGAGGCAATGTCAGGCGATTGCTGTGGCTCTTCTTGGTTTCAGCATGTTGTGCAGCGGGCCTCTCCTGGCGGTTGACTTCAGTGCTCTCTCAGGTACGGCACGCGCCAAATTCGTGCCGCTGACCTATCTGACGCAGGAGCAGGGCCAGCAGTTTCTGGCTCGGCTCGGGCTCGGGACCGCTTCGCCGTTTCCCGGCACCAACGCGCTCTTAGTCACGGCCGAGCCGGACGATCTCCGGAAGGCCGTCACGGTGTTGGCCATCGTCGATTCACCCGACACGTACGACATCAAGCAACTTGGCCTGGCGTCCGCGGCGCCCATTCTGCCCTCCAACGAACAAATCGCGGCAGCCGTGGGCAATATTTCCATTGGGACTTTCGCGAAGCCGCCACAAGAGGTGGGCAAACCCAAAGCGATTGTCGATACCCACGGCGGTGTCATTCTGGCGATTGCACCTATCTTCCAGCTTCAGGACGTTGCACTGGCCGTTGAGTTGGGGCCGGAGGTTCTGAAACGCCGCAAGGCCGCCTCCGAACGAATAGTTGCTGGTGCGGCCCCCCTGATGCTCGAATCCAGCTTCGACTCCCAATCGTCCGGCACTGCAGAGGCCCTGTCAAAGTCGGTGAACACCCCGTTGCGGCGGGAAATGCAGAAGCGACTCCAGGACATGCGGCTGCGTTCCGCTGAAGCACAGGCGCCGTCCGAACAGATGCCTCCTCCCTTCGAGGCGGCCAGGATGCCTCTTGCCGAGGGTCCGTCTCTGGCCCGGGCCGATGATGCTGAGATTCCGATACCGGTGGCGCCCGGAGGGTTCCAGGAGCCCGGTGAAGAGCTGTCAGAGACGATCGAGCCCGACTCTCTTGCGCCGGCTGTCGAAGAGGCCGGGACTCTGCAGCCCGGACAGGTGGTTCCGGCGGCAGCAGACGAGTCGGCGCCGGCCGAGGTCATGTCGGCCCTCGATGCGGACAGGCCGGCCCCACGAGAGGCTCTCACCCAACCCGTGCCCAGCGCCGGCTCTTATGAGCCGACTCTGGTCCTCAACGGTGACCGCGTCGTGGAGCTGTCACTGCCGGAGACGCTTCCTGTCATCCAGTTGTTGGACTTGGTCGGCAAGTACATGAATCTGACCTATCTCTACGATCCGACCCAGATCACCGGTGATGTGACGCTTAAACTGAATGGAAGCCTTCAGGGGTCCATGAAGGTCAGGGATTTGTACCTTCTGCTGGAATCGGTGCTGAAATTCAGGGGCCTCGCCATGACGCGGCACAAGGACAACGTCGTCACCGTTGTGCCCGTCGTCAATGCCCGTGAGGGTGATCCGAAATTGGTCGGGCCGGGCGAACCGAACGTAGAGGCCGGCGATGTCGTAGTCACTCGCGTGTTCGAATTGCGCCATATTGACACGACCAGCGCCAAGAACCTCCTGGACGGCATGAAGCTTTCCATTGACGTCACGCCTATCGCCGAGAGCAGCACGTTGATTGTGACCGCTTACGCCTACCGTATGACCCGCATCGAACAACTACTGGAAATGGTCGATAAGCCGGGCGAGCCGAGGAGATTCAGGTTTCGGCAATTGAGATACACGATGGCCCGCGGGCTGGCCGAGAAGGTCAAGGCGTTGGCCGAGCAACTCGAGGGCGTTTCCGTGACGGTCGGGGCTCCGGAGGTCGGGGCCATGCCCACACCCGTGCGAAATTCGAATGAAAGCGCCGCGGCCTACGCGACGAGGGTAAATCGCTTCCGAATCCAACAAACCGCGGCGGCACGGGCACGCGCCGCCACGGGTCGACCGACCGAGCCGGCGAGCAAGCCGGGGGTCTATCTCGACGCCGACGAGAGAACCAATCGAATTCTGATGATCGGTATCGACGCGCAGTTGAGCGTGGTGGACGATCTGGTCGATGCCCTTGATGTCGAGCAGCAGGACCTTCGTACGCTGAAGCTCTACCGCATGGAGTTTGTCGATGCGGAAGAGGTCAGCAAGAAACTGGTGGAACTGGGGATCATCAGCCGGGCCCCCGAGACGACCGCGTCGCCGCGGATCACCCGGACCGGGACTCCCGGCGCCGCGAGTCCGGCCCAGGCCGCTGCTGCCGCCAGGGCCGCCGCTGCCGCCGCCGCAGCAGGGTTATCCACAACCGAGGTGACCGAGGAAGGGCCCGTGGAGCAGCCACAGGTGGTAGTGATCGAATCCACCAATTCGCTCCTGGTCAACGCCACGGACGAGCAGCATACTCAGATCGCAACCATCGTCAGTTACGTTGACAGCGAGATGCTGGCGACGGAAATTCCCTACAAGATCTATCCTCTTGAGAACTCGTCGCCCGGCCATCTGGCCGAAGTGCTTGAGAGCCTCATTCTGGAGACGACTGAGAACCAGGATCAGGAAGGCAAGATACAAACCACGCTCAGGAGACAAGAGCAGATCAAGATCGTTCCCGATCCGAACACGTACTCGCTCGTTGTGTACGCCAGCAAGAAGAACCAGGAGTGGATCGCCAACCTCGTCAAGCAGCTTGACAAGCGGCGTCCCCAAGTCCTGATTGATGTGACGCTCGTCGAGATCACCAAGACCGACGCGTTCACCTACGATCTCAATCTGATCCAGAGTATCCCGGATCTGGCATTCACGTCGGGCCTGACCGGGACGATCGCCGGGGATGTTACGTCGAACACGATCCTCGACAAGCTGGCCCAGAGCGACCGAACCCAGTTCGCCGATGCACAGTGGGACGGTGACAGATTCACCGGTTTCTATGGCGACAAGCACATCAACGCCTTGCTGACGGCGATGCAGTCCAAGAACTACGGGCGCGTGCTGGCCAAACCCAAGATCCTGGTCAATGACAACCAGCCGGGCCTCATCAAGACGACCGACACCACCTACGTGGAGAAGACATCTTCGATCCCGCTCAACACAGGTGGGGTCGGTCAGGAGTCTACCCTGGTTACGACGGCAACGGATTACACGCCGTACGACGCCGGGCTCGAGTTGAACATTACGCCGCACATTAGCGAGGGCGACTTACTTCGCCTGGACGTATCGCTGGTGCGCTCCGATTTCAAGACGGGCGGCGACCCGCTGAAGCCGCCGGACACGGTCGCCAGCGAGATCAACACGGCGGTGACCGTTCCCGATGGCAGTACGATCATCCTTGGCGGTTTGATCCGGCTGAACCAGAACAAGGGCGGCAAGAAGGTGCCGTTGTTGGGTGATCTGCCCTTGATCGGCGGGCTGTTCCGCGGTACGAACAACTCGGATAACCAGAGCAAGCTGTACGTGTTCGTCAAGGCCGAGGTGATCCGGCCCGATCAGAGTGTCGCCCACGGCAGAGACGAACTGGAGAGGCTGTCGGAGCGCAACCGCGTGGCTTTTGAGGAGCATGAGGCGACCTTCCAGAACTACCAGAGCTGGCCGGGCATCAGGCCGAAGCCGGTCGATCCGCCCAGAGTTCTCGACGCACAGTAATCGTAATGACTTTAGGCACGGACCGTTGAACCTATGAAGGATTTGTTGATACGAACGGCGACGAGGACGGGGCTGGTCAACGCCGACCAACTGACCCAGTATCTCGATGAGAACAAGGGTCGGGGGCGCGTTGATGAAGTCCTGTTGAGTTGTCCATACTTCACCGAGGACGTGGTTTTGAAGCTGTTCGCCGAGGCGCTGGGTTGGGAGTACCTGGCGGAAATATCGAGCGCCTCCGTTCCGACGGAGTTCGTCGAGGCCGTCCCGGCCACCTACGCCCAGCATCATTACCTGATTGGCCTCAAGGGCGACGACAGTGACGGCGAGATGACGGTCGTGCTCTCCCGGCCTCTCGATGCGAACGCACTGGACAATGTCTCGAAGATGACGGGCCTGGCAGTCAGGCCGGCCGTCGCGACACGGGCCGCCATCACGGCGGTCATCGACACCGCCTACGAGCAGCGCAGCTCGGTGATCGAGGAAGTCGTCGAAGAGCTGGATTCGCAGAACCTCGACCAGCTCGTCGATGAGGTCTCGGCCTCCGACGATCTGCTCGACGTGGTCAATCGCCCGCCGGTCATCCGGCTGGTCAATGATATTCTGTTCCGGGCGCTTCAGTTGCGGGCCAGCGATATTCACGTTCATCCGTATGAGACGAAGATCCAGATCCGGTATCGGATTGACGGTATTCTCTATGACGTTCTGAGCCTGAACCGGAACGTGTTGCCTCTGGTCATCTCCCGTATTAAGGTGATGGCGGGGATGGACATCGCCGAGCGGCGCATGCCGCAGGATGGTCGATGCAGCGTACGCTTGGGGCAGCGCGAGGTGGACTTGCGTGTCAGCACCGTGCCGACGAGTTACGGAGAGCGCAGCGTCCTGCGTGTGCTCGACAAGAGCCAGGGCGTGTTTGCTCTGGGTGAGCTGGGGCTATGGGAAGAAGATCTGAAAAGACTGGACTCGCTGCTGAATCGCTCTCACGGCGTTATCTTCGTGACCGGCCCAACGGGCAGCGGCAAGAGCACGACTCTCTACGCCTGTCTGAACCGGATCAATTCGGCGGAAAAGAACGTAATCACCATTGAAGACCCGATCGAATACCAGCTCGGGGGCATCAGCCAGATTCAAGTCGCCAGCAAGAAGGGCATGACGTTCGCCACCTCGCTGCGGCACGTCCTGCGTCAGGACCCCGACGTCATCATGGTGGGCGAGGTTCGCGACGTCGAGACCGCTCGCATGGCGATTCAGTCATCGCTCACCGGCCACCTCGTGTTCAGCACGCTGCACACCAATGACTCGGCGGGCGCCGTGAGCCGTTTGTTGGATCTCGGCGTCGAGCCCTATCTGGCCAGCAGCTCGTTGATCGCCATCATGGCCCAGCGATTGGTGCGAAGGGTCTGCCCTGATTGTAAGAAACCTATGACGCCCACGCCCCAGGAACTCGGAGAGCTTGGCTTGGGATCGTTGGAAGCAACCAAGGACGCCACGTTCTTCGTCGGCGAGGGGTGCGATCGCTGTTTTCGGACGGGCTACCGGGGCCGGACCGGCATCTATGAGTTGATGCTGGTCAACGAACCGATTCAGGATCTCATCTACAAACAGCAGACCGCCGGGCAGATCAAAAGGCTCGCGCTCGAGTCAGGTATGCAGACCCTACGCATGGATGGGGCCCGAAAAGCCCTGGCCGGAATGACGACTGTCTCCGAGGTCTTGAGGGTAACTCAGGCCGATGTGATATAGAACCTGCGAAAGGTCGATTCGGCACCGGCTGCGGAAGTTGGCGCTTGATGGAATTCACGTGTTCTGATATTCAGATTTCGCTATGCCCAGATACCAATACACGGCGATCGCCATCGGTGGCAAGAAGGTCAAGGGCTCGATCAACGCCGAGAACCCCTATGCCGCCAGGAAGCAGTTGCGGATGCGGAGCATCCATCCGTCCGCTATTTCGGAAGTCTCCTCTGCCACGGAAAGCCAACATGCGCTGTTCTCAGCCTTGCACAGAGTCAGCAAGGCGCAGATCAATGACTTCACCAAGCAACTGGCCACCTTGCTCAGTTCGGGCATTAAGCTGACGGAAGCATTGTCGGTTCTGACGTTACAGACGTCGGACCAGCGCTTCAAGACGGCGATCACCGAGATCCGCGACCGCGTCGTGACCGGAGAGTCCTTCACCGATGCGTTGAAGGACTATGGCGATTATTTTGACGTCATCTATGTCGCGATGGTGCGCGTCGGCGAGGTCACGGGTACCCTGGGCGGCAGTTTGCGGACGATCGCCACTTTCATGGAGAAACGCCAGCGGGTCGAGGCCAAAATCCTGACCGCCATGATTTATCCGATCGTGTTGATCTGCTTCTGCGTCCTGGCGATTCTCATTCTGACCACCAAAGTCATCCCGAAAATCGGCGAGCAGATCCAGCGTGCCGGGCAGGAACTGCCCTGGATTACCCGGCAGTTGATGAATTTCAGCCATATTCTTACGAGTTGGTGGCTTCTGGTCGTCATCGGCGGTATTGTCGTGATGGTTTTTCTGTTCAAGCGGTTTTTCGCCACCGAACGCGGCGCCTATCTGCGGGACAAGTTCATGCTGTCGCTGCCGTTCTTCGGTCCTCTCATCAAGCAGCGTGTCGTTGCCCGCTTCGCCTCGACGTTGTCGACCCTGATCGGTTCGGGTCTGGCGATGGCCGAGTCGCTGCGCGCCGTGGCCGAGACGACCGGCAATAGCTTGATGAAGCGCGCGATTCAGCAGTCCCGGGAGCGAATTCTCGCCGGGGCCGATATCGCCACGCCCCTGCGAGACAGCGGTGTCATCGACCCGGCCATTGCACACATGGTCGCCGTGGGGGAAAAGAGCGGCGAGCTGGAAACCATGCTCAAGAGCATCAGCGAAAACCTGGAGGCGTCGACGGACATAGTTATAGAACGCCTCAGTGCCGCAGTGGAGCCGGTGATCATCATTGTCATGGCGGCTGTGGTCGGGGTCATTGCTTATGCGACGATCTTGCCCATCCTACGAATATCAGTTGTAAACTACTAAGCTTGGGAGTTGAAAGATTATGAAGGAGAACAGGAGACGACAAATCAGACACGGCTTCACGATGGTCGAGTTGATGGCGGTCTTGATTATCTTGGGCCTTCTGGCCGGTGTCGTAGTCAAGAATTTCGTCGGGCAGACGGAAAGGGCTAAGAAGATAACGACGCAAGCCAGCCTCAAGCAGTTGGCCAGCGCCGTCTATGAGTTCTACATGAACACCAACAGGTACCCGACCGAGGACGAGGGGCTCACCGCGCTCATCGAGCAACCCTCGGATGTCCTGAATTGGCCGCCGGGCGGCTACTTGGATGCGACGGAGGTTGCCACCGACGGTTGGGGACGCGAATTCATCTATGAATTGTATCCCGAGAGTGGCAAGCCCTTCGTCATCATGAGCTTGGGGGCTGACGGCCAGGAGGGTGGCGAGGGCTACGATGCAGACCTGCTCAGCACCGACCGCTAATCGACCGTGCCCGGGGCTCAACGGCAAACAGTCGGTGCCACGGGTTCCTTTGCTGATGCGCCGGCATGTCCGTGCCTTCACGCTCGTCGAGCTCATCGTGGTGCTCTCGATCCTGGCGCTGTTCGTCCTCATGGCGCAGGTGAACCTTTTTGGCATGCTTCGCAAGAGCGAATTCAATGCGCAGGTGCAGGGTTTTGTCTCGACCATGCAGATGGCGGCGTCCGCGGCCGCTGAAACCGGCCGCCGATACGAAGTCATCGTCGATATCAGCCAGCAGACCTACCTGCTGCGCCAGATCACCTCATCGGATTTGACGGAGGTGAAGGACGAAGAGATCATCGCCCAGGGCCAGTTTGGAACCAACTGTCGCGTTTCTTATGTCGAGTTTGACGACGGTGACTACACCAACGAAGGGGAAGCCAAGTTCCGCGTCGGGCACGCGGGCTGGCACTATGGCGGCAAGGTCGTCTTCCTGGACGACGGGGACCAGGCGCATGCCGTTGCGGTCGGCAGGTTGATCCCGATTGTTGAGTTGATCGACGGCGACCCGGAGTTGATGAAGCCGAAGGCGAAAGACGAAGTACCGTTTCTTTGATGAGGGCGCGGGCCTGTCTGCGGCTCGTACCGCATATGCGAAACAGCAAGATCGACAATTCAGATGCCGGAACCATCGACGCCCGAGGCTCTTCTGTGAGAGGCTTCACCCTGTTGGAGGTTCTGACCGCGCTGACCATTCTGGCCTTCGTCAGCTCGAGTGTGCTGCTGGTGATTAACCGCAGCATCGCTTCAGCGGCGGACTCCGCCTTTCGCATGGAAGCGTTCCAGATGGCGCGCGAGAACATGGAGAAGATTCTCGTCTCGAATTCCGTCAGCGAAATGGTCGAGTACGGAACGAGTGAGCGCTATCCCGATATCTCCTGGCGGACCGTCGTGGAAGCGTTCTCCGAACCTGTGACAGGACAGACGTGGGCTCGCGCGGTCTGCTCGGCCGATTACACCGACCCGACGGGCGAGACGCAGACGGTGGAACTGATCCATTGGATTGCCCAACTGACGGAGCAGCAGGCCAGCCAGCTTGTGCAGGACGAGAACCTTGACACGCTCGCTGCGGAGCAATTCATGGAATACATTGAGGATGCGGCCCTGTATGCGGGTGTCGAGGCCCCCACCATCGAGCAGTGGCTCGAAAATGGGCTGGTCACGACGACCGACGGCGCGTTCATCAAGCACAATCTTGACATCTTCGCTCGCCATGATGGGAATCCGACCGACGCCGAGAAAGCCCAGCAGGTCGCCACGATTGAGGAGATGGCCGCGGCACTCAGGGGAGAAGGAGACGGTGACAATACCGCGGCGCCAGCCTCGAATTTCGAGGGAGAAACTCCTATGATGGATTCATCTGGCGCGAGGCCGAGGGGCTTCGATATAGGAAGGAACAAGTAGTTGTTTCGGCCGAGGAAGTGAATCTCCGATGAAGACAGCGTCCAGGCAATCGAGGTTATACCCCGGGTACTCTCTGGGAGAGATGCTGGCCGCACTGGTCATCGGGGCGATGGTCCTGACGGCTGTCTTGGGGATTTACGGACGCGCGAATCGCGCGGCCGATGCCGTTCTCAGGAAGATCGAGAGCCCGATGTTGGGTACCGAGGTGCTGCAATTGATGGCCGAAGACCTGGATCGAGTGATGGAGGCCACCAACGCCAGCATCGTCATTCAAAACGGGTTCGACAACGGGTTTGCCCGCGCCCAACTGATTCTACGGCGGACTTTTCACGATGCGGCGAACAAAGAGCAAACCCTGGACGAAATCATCTGGCAGGCCGGCTACGACTACGAGAGCGGGGTCGCCGGCTTGGTCATCTATCGCAGCTACAGCGGCATCGCCTTGGAGGACAAGCTCCTCGACCAGAAGCGCCGGACGTCGGAGAAGAACTACTCTTTCGTGCCGATCTGCCGCGGTGTGACATTCTTCCGGATCGAGGTCACCAATGGAGATGACCATGTTGATCGGTGGTCAGTTCCGTCGCTGCCTCCCGGCATAAGGGTTTCGCTATCGTTTGCCCCACCTTACGAGACCGTACGGGGCACCTTGGATGTGGCTGATAGTGAGAAAGTCAGCCGAACCATCGCGATTGACAGAACACGAATCATCAGGTTCGCCGTGCCATCGGAATCAGGCGAGGAAGGAACAGATAGCGATAGGAACGATGTGCAATCGCCGCAACAACCACGACGCTAACGGCTTGAATCATCGGGGAGTGGTCCTGCTGATCACTCTGGTGATTCTGGTGATTCTCTCGACGCTGGGGTATACCCTCAGCGCCCGGGTCACGGCGCGCCGGCATCGCGATCGCTACGTCATCGACTATGCACAGGCCCAATATGCGTGTACATCCGCGATGAAGTACGCGCTGGTGTTTCTCGCTGATCTTGAGCCGCGGTTGATTAGCCGTCCCAATGAACCGGATTTCTCCGATGTGTTCGCCTTGAGCGAACCGCAGTATCAGGCACTCCTGGCCCAGGTCGGTCAGAATGTGGCAGCGGCTGATGATGATCGTACCTCTGGGTCGGCGGCGAAGAATCGCTGGCGCGAAGAGGAGCTCAAGGATGTCAATACGGCTTTCACCGACAGTCGGTCGGGGGCCGGTCCTGCCGCGTCCGCAACAATCCCGGGCCCCTACGGTCCGCCGTGGCCTCTGGCGGTGCAGCCCGTCGAGTTGGAAATTGGGTCCGTCAAGGTAACAATTGAGATTGAAGATGAGAACGCCAAGTATCCTCTGGGCTGGGCGCTTATTAGGGATGAGCAGCGCGCCGCCGAGGCGGAGGTTGGGTTCAGAGCGTTTTGTGAGTGGATGGGCTACCAGCCGGATGAATTCAATATCCTGAGAGAGGATCTGGCCAGAGTCAGTGCGATACGACCTTTCAAGATGGAGTTCAAACCAGTGGCGGCGCCGGCTACGCCCGCCTCGCCGCTGACGGCAAGAAGCTGGGCCGCGCGCGCCAGAACTGCCACTACGGCCGCTCGGCGTACGGCGCGCCGAGCCGTCATCTCGGCCGCGGATCAGACCGACCGCCAGAACACGGAATTCACGCGGCTTTTCCACAGCTCGCTGATCGATGTGGACCTGCTGACGCGGCCGAGCGTTGTCAGCGAGAGCAGAAAGGAATCCGCGATGAAGTATCTCGGGCTTTGGGCGACGAGACAGGTCAACGTCAATACCGCCCCAAGGCATGTCTTGGAGGCGGCCCTGACATTTGGCAGCGTCGCCGACGCACCCAAAATCGCCGATGCGATCATCCGGCAGCGGCAGGCCCAACCATTCTCGGACATTGACGAGATCAAGAGAGGCGTTTTGCGGTATTCCGATTCGATTGAGAAGTGCAAGGAATTCATCACGACCGTGAGTACCGTTTTCACGGTCAGGGTCACGGCCGTCAGCGGGGTGGCCCAAAAGGTGGTCCTGACCGCGGTCACAAAGGAAGGTGGGAAAGTTAAGCAGATCGCGGTGATATCCGACTAAATAGGGGCGGCTTCTCAGGCCCCGGACGAGGAACGGAAGTCGTCACCTTGAGTTTTGGAGATCGATACCAGTGGAGTCTCAACATCGTATAGGCATCTATCTGAGAAAGGACCGGGCGACCGTTGTTTGCCTGGCGTCGCAGGGGCGGGACAAGAAACTGCTGGGTTGTTTCTCCATTTCCACGGACGACTCCGCCGAGCAGAGCCAACAGACGCTGGCCGATCAGATCGCCCGGGAATGCACGGAGCGACGCATCAAGTTCTCCGAGGCGGCGGTGGCGCTGGACTGTGCCCTGTTTATGCAGCACCGGGTCCACAGCGACTTCGGCGACCACAAGAAGATCGCGGCCACGATTCGTTTCGATACGGAAGAGGCGCTGGCCACCGATGTCAGCGACATGGCCGTGGCGTTTCGGATCGCATCGAGTAGCGACGGCGGCGCCGCCCTGGATGTCTTCACGGCGCAGCGGAGCGTATTGTCCGATATCCTGCTGTCTCTGCAAAGCAATGGGATAGACCCGATAACCGTAAACCCCGACGTTTGCTGCCTGTCCCGCTACCTCAGCGAGTACGGACGATCCGACGAGTCCCAGACATCGGGCGTGCTGTATGCGTTGCTCTCAGATTCACGCGGCTACCTGGTCGGCAGGGCCGCTAACTCGGGCGATGCGTCAGCGATACGCGCCTTTCCGGTGGGGCCGATGCAGGACAGAACCGCGTTGCTGGTGAGGGAGGCCCTCGTGACCGCGGCGCTGGCCGAGACGGCTGACCCGGCCGAGAGGATGTCCGTGCTGGACACCCGTGGTGGACTCGACGCCCAGGGTCTCAGTCAGAAAGTGGGGCTTCAGGTTGATGGGTGCGACCCGCCCGGCATGGCGGGTATCGAGTCGGGCCAGATAGCGGATTGTGCGAACGACGTGGATTTTGCGATTGCCTACGGGGCGGCCCTGGCCGAATCACAGAAGGATGCCGGCGTTAATTTCCGGAACGACCACATGCCCTATCTGGGCAAGAAGATGCGTCTGCAGAAAGCCGTACGGTTTCTGAGTATTTCATTGACGATTCTTCTATTGGCCGTGGGGATCTACTTTCAGAGCCAATTGATGAGGATGAATCGGCAGAGAGCCGCATTGAGGGACAAGCTGGAGCCGGACTATTTGGCTGTGATGCTGAACAAGAGGAAGCTGCCTTCAGAAACACGCGAAGCGGTCAGGGATCTGGAGGGTGAGCTCAG
>CAYNQP010000057.1:0-12118 GCA_964399325.1 uncultured Pirellulales bacterium | reverse complement strand
GCTACTTCCATCGGCCGACCAAAGGTGATTTCGTGAGTTTTCAGACAGAGCCTAGGCTTCGTTTCGGGTTTCGGACATGCATGAAATGTAAAAGGCCGTGAGGATGTGTCTCTCGCGGCCTTTTGGTTGGAGGCCCTGTGGATCCTCTTGCCAGCGGCGACAAGGCGTCGCCGCCACAGGACGCCTTGAAAGGGGAAAGGCGTCGCTCTTGCGTGCAATTCGGATCCGAGGGCGCGATCATCAGTCAGCTAACCCGTTCGAAGCCCTCAATGCCCCTTTGCACCCTCAATTTCCCACGCGGTTGCCCGTCGCGGCCAACCCCATTCGAGCGAACTCAGGCCGACCGCTGCAACGGGGGCTTAAGGCCCGATAAATGTACGCGATTGTTCCGGGGCAGTTCAAGAAATTTCATCGATGGGCAAAGCAACACCTAAAAATATCGGATCGCAAGGAACGGGCCGGCCTTCCGGCGAGGGGGGCGGAGCCGAGGAGCGAAAGCACGCCCGGCGACCGCAGGGAGTTCCCGCTCACAGCCGGCCGGGCAATCGACCAAACGCCGGTCTCGGCGCTGGGTCAATCGGGGCACATCTCCGGCTGTACCCGTCCGTCACGCAGGCCCAGCAGATCTGCAACAACACGAAATGGCCCAACCCCATCGTCGCGAAGGTCACCAACGTCAGGCCTGCCCCGCGCTCGTAGTGACGCCCAGCGTGTCGCGGGCATCTTGCCCGCGCGTAGCGAGGGCGTCCCGCCCTCGCCTTCCCGTCGCCGCAGGGAACGCCTTCGGATTGCGTTGGTTACGCGCGGAGAAGATGCTCGCGACACGGAATCGTTATTCGTCCTTTTCTATGCCCTTACGGGCACACTACGAACGAGACCTCACTGCTTGGCGCGGGCGGCTGCGCCGCGACCCTTCTGCGGCGCGCGATGCTCGACGATGCCGGGTTTGCGTGCGGCGGCCGAGCCGTGGTGGTCCTTCAGAAGGCCGCGCTTCTGGTAACATTGCTCGCGGAAGACGGCCATCTCGGCGGCGAGGTTCGCATTGGGGGAATCGCCGAAGAAGGCGTGGATGATCGGTAAGACGAGGTCGGGATTCTTCTTGCGGAACTCCTTGATCATCGCTTCGATCTTGGCAGTGGCGACGCCCTCCTGCATGCAGGTGAACGGGCCGACGTGGAAGATGCCGGAGATGTACGCGTCGTCGTGCGGCTGCATGAGCCCGTGCATGAAGTAGTAGGCAATGCCCGTGCTGAGGGGCGACTCGCCCTCAATGTTGCCGTGACCTTCGTGCTCGCGTTCGAGGTGCTCGACGATCTCCATCGGGTGCGGCAGTACGTGCCGGCCCTCCAGCACCTCGTGGAACGGCTCGGCGATCTTCGCGGCGGCGTGAGCCATGTAGCGACCCTTCAGGAGCGACTTGCTTAGCAGGCCGGCCGAGCGCCACGCCCGGGCCAGATCGAGCGTCTGGACGCCCAGGCCCACATCGCGCTTGGCGTTACGCAGGTTCATCCGGTTGACATAGAGCAGCCAGTCCGTAATCGGGTCCCGGACAACCTCCAACTGGTTGTCCTCAAGCTGCTGGATGACGAACCCCGTGTATGCGTCGTGTTGACGCATATATATCTCTCCTATGTAGAGAATGAGCGGGAAACGCTCGGTGGAAATCTGCTTGAGAGCTTTGAACAGCGCGACGGTCTGGTGGCCCCACTGCAGCAGGGCGTCGGTCCGGGCGCCGTTGGTGACGACGGTGGCCAGGGCATCGAGGCGTTCCTTCTTCAGGGCGTCGGCGGCGTCCTTGTCCTCGGCGTAGGGACGGAAGCGTCTCAGCACATCCTCCAGCAGATCGGACGCATTGATCCCCTTGAAGAGAATCTGCTGCATTTTCATCTTGGCGGAGCCGCCCACGCCGCGCGGCAGCGGAATGTCGATGTAGTCCATCTGCGAAGACGGGCCCACCACGGGGACTTTCTCGAGGCCCTCGAGGCGCATGAACTCTTGGAGCAGCTCGGTGTATTTCCCGAAGCGGCACGGCCCGCTCGTAGTCGGCAGCATCACGAGGAAGCTGTCCTCGACGTGCCGGCGACTGGTCTTTTCTATCTCCTCCTGCAGGAAACCGATCGCGTCGCCCACGACCCCCTTGAGGGGGTAACAGACTTCCGTGTAGATATGCTTGCGTGCGGCCTCATAGCCGCGCGGGGTGGCGGTCGGCAGCACGTCACTGGCAATGCCGAAATGCCGCAGCCCCGCCGCGGCGACGTAGCTGGCGTCCCCCATGTAGGGAATGAGCCACGTCCGCCTGTCGTAATTGTCGGGCGAATAAGCCCGGAGCTTGCGCATATCCAGTCGGACGGGCCGGCTCTGGCTGACGACGCGCTCGTGTGCTTCGGTACGCGTCACGAACGGAGCGTTGTTGGTCTGGGCATCGGTGACCAGGACCAGCAGCGGCTTGCCGACGGCTTGGTGAATCTTCTCTTCCTGGTAAATCTTCAGGCTATCCGGACCGCACGCGAAGTTGATCATGCGGATGGGGAACAGATTCGGGTGGTCCGCCACGAACAGGTTGGCCTTGAGGATCTGGACGCTCTCGACCCAGAATTCGTTCTCCACGAACGAATCGAGGGACAAATCGTTGAACTTGTGTTCGAGGAAGATCTGCGGGATGTAGTCCAGCCCGCGCACCTGGGAGAACATCGCGCCCGAGTTGGAACTGGCCTCCGGATCGAGCAAGACGTACTCCCTGCCGATCCCGACGTAGGCCTGGATGTCCTCGCGCTCGATGCGCTGCAGGAACTTGTCCCCTTCCGCGTGGAGCGCCTCCCTGAATCGGTCTTCCGCCACCTCCGCGCAGGCGAGCGCCGCGCGAATCTCCGCGACGGTGAACTTGAAGCCGACCCTGTTAAACTCCTTGCGGATCTCCCGTACGAGCAAGGGCTGATCGCCAAAGTGCAGCACGGGGTTGAACTGCTTGTTCTTATCGAGGCTCAGCACGTCGTTGAGGACATAGCCTTCCGACTCGGTGTAGATGCAGTATTTCAGGTCCGGCGGTTCCTGTTTTCTCTGCTCGATGAAACTCGGATTGAACAAGTACTCCACAGCCGGATCGTCGTTGAGGACAGCCGCGTGGCCGGTCGCCAGCTTGCGCGCGATACAGAACTCGGTGCGCGAGTTATCCACGCCTATCTTGGCGATCTCCTTGTCACTGCGCGGCGAGATGACCGGATAGAAACCCAGCTTGCGAAAGACCGCCGCGCTCCAGATGCCCTTCTCGCCCAGCGTGGCCGTGCTGCGCTTGATCCCAACGGTCGGACCGGTGGGCTGCGCGGAGGCCAGCTCCGCTTGCAGGCAACCCTGCTCCTTGAAATGTCTGTCGAAAATCTTGTGGTATCGGTCAACGTAGTTGGTTTTCGGCTTTTTGACCGCCTCCGAATTACCCAGGGGACAGAATCCGCCGGTGATGATCTCGTCGTCCTCGATGCTGAAGACTTCGAGCTGGCAATCGCGCAGGCCACACGAGCGCTCGCCGAACAGCTCCCGGCAGGGGACTTTGCGCTTGTTGAAGGGCATGTCGACAATCTCCCAGCCTCGGAAAGCCGTGCCGTATTCCGTCCCTTCGCTTTCGAGTTGCTTTATCTGTCCCATAATGTCGAGTGCTTGTCCCCAGGCACCGAACATCTCGCGATGCGGATAGGCCCCGATCCCCTGCTCCGCCACCTGCGCCAGCGCCGCGAGAAACGCCTTGCCCAGTGCCGGCCCGCCTTGGGCGGAGCACTTGCGCCCGACGTGCTGCGCGCCGCCGACAAATTTGTAGTAATAGCTGGCGGCGGTGCCGCGCAGGATGGCCGCGGCGATCTCATCCCGGCCGAAGCCCTCGGCAATCAGCCTGTTCTCGTCCATCTCCATAAAGACGCCGCAGGTCGAGTCGATAATCGGGACGCGCGGAGCGCGAAGAGCCGCCTCCTGCAACGTGTTCTCCACATCCAGGTTGATGACGTCCGCCATGTTGTCCAGGGTCTGGCCCGACCCGGCCTGGCAGCTATAGTTCATCTTCGCCTCTTTGACGGTCCCGTCCTTGGCGAAGCTGGTGAACTTCATGTCCTGGCCGCCCACCTCGAAGATCGTATCGACATCAGGATTGCAGTGCTTGACGCCGAGGGCGTGACAGGTGATCTCGTCAGTGATGCGATCCACCAAAGCGGCACCCTTCGCGGCCAGTTCCTGCGTCTTTTTCTTGCTGAGGAGGATTTTCTCATAGAGCTTGCGGGCCGAACCGGTGGCGCCGACGCCCTTGACCACCACGTTGTCCTTGTGTCGGGCCAGGTAGCGCAGCACACGTTTGAGCGACTCCTCCGGGTTCCCGTGCGTCTTAATGTACAGTTTATCGAGCAGCCTGCCCGTGGCGCTCTCGACGAGCGCGCCCTTGGTCGTGGTGCTGCCCCCATCGATGCCGAGGACGACCTCGGTTCCCGGCGCGATGTCACCCGCCAATTTTTCGCTGCTCTCATGGATGTCTTTAAGACTATGCGCCAGCGCCGGGGCAAACTTCCTCTTCTCGCGGCTGTACTGGGCAATGTGGCTGAGCTGTTCGAGTTCCAGAACGAACGTATTGCCTTCCTCCATCGCCTTGAGAGCCGCCCCAATAGCCGCGACGTTGTGATGATGGTCGGGCCGCACGATCGGCGCGCCCAGCAGGTCTTCGAGATTCAGGCGGATCAGATCGTTGGAGAAGACGCCCCCGGTTGAAACGGCATTGCCCTCTTTGCCGACAGCCCCCACGTCCTTCGACCCGAGCACGTCGATCAGGTAATTCCGGGCCACAGTCCGGAACAAGCCGGCGAGGTTGTCAACGCGCGTGGCCCCTTCGTTCTGCTTGTGAATAAGGTCGGATTGGACCACCACGCCGCAACGGGCCAGGAATTCGCTCGGCTCCGTTGACTGCCCGGCCTCCTCTTGGGCTCGGCGGAACATCTCTTCGGTGCGCTCCTGGACGCAGCGCCGATTGCGTATCGCCATCATCCGGCGCTGCCGCTCGTCGGTTGCCGTCGCAGTGTCCTCCAGTTCGGGGCTCGGCACGTCGCCCTCAAACAGCCTTCGGCATTGCTTTTCGATCAACATGCCGGAGCCGCCGCCGCACTTGCTTCCGGTGCGCCACTCGCGGATGATCCGGCGACCGCCGGCGCGACCCACACCAAAAAAGTACGCATCCTTGGCGCCGATATGAAAAACGCAGCATGCGTCCGGAGCGAGCACCTCTACGCCCTTCGGGATAGCCACGCTATCATAGACATAGAGCGCTCCCTCCATAACTCTGGGGAACGCCTCGGCCGCGCTTCCAGTCAATGCTGTGCTGCGTATCGCCTCGCGTGGGAATTTCAGCAAGACATCGTGCCAGGCTTCCTCAACAGCAGCGAGCGGCTTCGCGAAATGCATGACCGCTTTAGGCGAATATACCACACGCCGCTCGCCGTCCAGGACGGCACAATGGAGCGAACTGCTGCCAACATCAATCCCCACGAAAAGGTCCCGTTTAACGTCACGGGCACCAGAGCTACTACTTGACTGCATTTTCCGTCATCCATACTGTCGCCGTGCTCTTCGTAAGATACGATCAATGCAGCTCTTATCTTCAGCGTTGACCCACGCCCAGCCGATCCCAACAAAAACAGTTAGCCTAAGCACGCCACTGACGGCAGGAGCCACAAAGCCGTTAGCCGCCCGCCCCCCATCCGAAGAGCACCACACCAAAGTATGCAGGGGCCAAGCGCAGACTGTTAGTTATCATGTTCGTTCTGTCTAAGAACGATCACTCAGCTTGTTAGTTACTCAGAAAGGGTGATTTTGTCAACCCTGCCCACAGAAGTGCTAACAGTTTTTCCACAGGCCAAAAGGTCCGTATTCGCCTGCATGTGCTTACTCATCAAGGTCTTATGAAACCAGCCCTGTAAACGCTAACAATATCGGAGCCTATATGACTATTACTACTACTGTTCTTCTCTTATTATATATAATCTCCTATCACTGACATCCCATGTTACAGAAGCTCCGTCACTTCTACGCAGGAATGACAGGAGCGGGCAACGCTCGCTTCTGGGATGGGTGTCCGGATATCCTGCCACAGTGCCCCTGAATCACCCAAGAGTACGATGCCCCAAAACCTATAGGGGTACACCGACGGCGTTTTTGCGGAAAAAGGTTGTCTATGGAAAAATGCCCAGGTACACTATGGGGCTGTTCAACAAGACCGTTGCCATCGAGACCTTAACGGACCATTGACTTAGGGGTTTATCATGAGGGTCAGTTTTAACCGTTCCGCACTGGCTGAGGCTCTGGGATTGGTGGTTTCCGTAGTGCCAAGCCGTACGCCCAAGCCGGTGTTGCGGTGCGTTCGTATTGCGGCCAGCGCCAAGGATGTGACGATCTCTGCCACGAATCTTGAAGTGGGCCTCAACTACCGCGTTTCGCAGGTGGAAGTCCAGCGGGAAGGGGAGATTGTCGTCGAGGCTAATCATTTAGCCGACATCGTGCGTGAGAGTTCGGAGGATGTTCTGGTTCTGGAGGCGAAGGACAGCACGTGTGAGATCCGCGGGACAGACAGCCGCTTTACAGTCCACAGCCAGGACCCGAAGCAGTACCCAAAGGTTCCGTCGTTGGACGAGGGTGAAGCCGATTTGATGATAAGCCTTGAGCAGTTGCAGGCGGGAATTCAGCAGAGTCTTTTTGCAACGGCCAAGGAAAGCAGCCGGTATGCGATTAACGGCGTGTTGTGGGAGGTCAAGGGCAAAAAACTGCTCTTGGTCGCGACGGATGGCCGCCGCTTGGCGCGCTGCCGCGTCGATCTGGAAAAGGCCCCGAAGCAGGATGCCGCGGCACTGAAGATCATTGTTCCCGCCAAGACCATGGCGCTGCTGGAGAAGCTTACCTCGCACGACAAGGACAACGTTGCCGTCAAGCTGGCCGACAACCAGATCCTTATCAGGTGTGCTAATGTTGTGATAAGTTCCAACCTTGTGGACGGCAACTTCCCGAAGTACCAAGACATTATCCCGTCGGATTACGACAAGAAGCTTACGCTGAGCCGGGAGGCTGTTCTTAGCGGTGTACGCCGTGCAGCTCTGCTGACCAGCGAGGAGTCCAAGGGGATCAAGCTATCCGTGTCCGGGGAGAAGAAAACGTTGGTGTTCTCAGGCAGTTCGCCCGAGGCCGGCGCAGCGGAAGTGAGCATGCCCATCGAATATGGCGGCGAGCCTATCGATATCGGTTTCAATCCGCAGTTCTTGATCGACGTATTGCGCGTGGTACGCACCGAGGCGTTCGAACTCGAGTTGGGTCAGTCTGACCGACCGGGTTTGATCAAATGTGGGCCAGACTTCTTGTATGTTCTGATGCCTATCAACCTCAGCTAACGTTGACCTTCACCCGTGGCTGTCTGCCGCACGGGGTGTTCAGGATCAGGTTTCATCCGGGCGCATCCGCCTATTGTGCGGCCTGCGGCCTCAAAAATGGCCGGCGAAGAAATGGGGACGAGCAATCATGGGCAGAGAGTATTCACGCGAACCGTCCAGAATGGGCGATGTGGCCAGCGGCCTGATTGCGGGCTTAGCTCCATTGCAGCGGCGCTGTGACTCCGTGGGTCAGGCGTGGGAACAGGTGTTGCCGCCGGGCCTGCGGGCTCATTGTCAGATCAGCGGTCTGCGTGGCGGTTGCCTGCGGATCGCAGTGGACGGGGCAAGTTATATGTATGAGTTGCAGTTGTGTAAGACGGAGTTGCTGAAGGAGTTACAGAGCCTGTGCCCCGGCGTGGGGCTGCACCGGATGCAGATCGGCATGGCGCGCGACTGACCGGAGGCCGCACTAAGGGATACGAGGGTTTGGGGTTCGAGGACGGATATGGATAGCCACAAATATGATGCCAGTAATATAAAGGTCTTAGGAGGCCTTGAGGCGGTCAGGAAACGACCGGATATGTACATCGGCGACAGGGGGCTTTCCGGCCTGCACCATCTCGTCTACGAGGTTCTCGATAATTCCATCGACGAGGCCATGGGCGGCTATTGCGATGACATCAGCATCCGTATCCAGGTAGACGGCACCTGCTCGGTCGAAGACAATGGCCGTGGCATTCCGGTCGAGATGCACAAGGAGGCGAAAGTCAGCGCCCTCGAAGTCGTTCTGACGACCTTGCACGCCGGGGGTAAGTTTGATACCGATAGCTACAAGGTCGCCGGCGGCCTCCACGGCGTTGGCGTCAGCGTGGTCAATGCCCTTAGCGGGTCGCTGGAAGCCGATGTCTACCGAGACGGCGAGCACTGGCACTTCGAGTGCCAGCGGGGCAAACCCCGAGGACCCGTGGAACGGATCGGCGCGACCACGAAACGCGGCACCAAGATCACCTTCAAACCCGACGAACAACTCTTCGGAGACATCGAGTTCGCCTATGATACGCTGCTCAAGCGGATTCGCGAGCTGGCCTACCTCAACGCGGGCCTGAAGATTACCTTCCGCGACGACCGGGTTCAGAAAAAGGAGGTCTTCAAGTTCGATGATGGGCTCAGGGCCTTCGTCGCGCACCTCAATGACGGCAAGAGTATCCTTCACAACGATGTGATCTACATGCAGCGGGACGACCCGAACTCCACGATGACGTGCGAGGTCGCCATGCAGTACAACGATGGGTACAACGAGAACGTGCTCGTTTTTGCCAACAACATCCGCAACATCGACGGCGGTACTCACCTCTCGGGCTTCCGGACCGCTCTGACGCGCACGATGAATTACTATGCGCGTAACAATAGTTTCTTGAAGGAGGGTCAGAACACCACCGGCGAAGATCTTCGCGAAGGGCTGACGGCCGTCGTCGCGGTGAAGCTGTCGGAGCCGCATTTTGAGGCTCAGACCAAGGTGCGGCTGACCAATCCGGAGGTCGGGGGCTTCGTGGAAACCGTGGTCAACGAGCAGCTCGGCCATTATCTGGAGGAGCACCCGACGGAGGCCAAGCGGATCCTGAACAAGGCGATTCAGGCGGCCGCGGCGCGCGAGGCGGCGCGCAAGGCGCGCGAACTGACGCGGCGCAAAGGGGCACTCGGCAGCGCTAACTTGCCGGGTAAGCTGTGGGACTGCGCGAGCAAAGAGAAGGGCTCGACGGAGATCTTCATCGTTGAGGGCGATTCGGCCGGCGGCTCGGCCAAGGCGGGACGCGACAGGAATATCCAGGCCATCTTGCCCCTGAAGGGCAAGATACTCAATGTGGAGAAGGCGCGCCTGGAGAAGATGCTGGGCCACGAAGAAATCCGCACGATGATCAGCGCGCTGGGCACTGGGATCGGGGTCGACGAGTTCAATGTCGAGAGGTGTCGATATGGCAAGATTATCCTGATGACCGACGCCGACGTGGACGGCGCGCACATTCGCACGCTGTTATTGACCTTCCTCTTCCGGCAGATGCCGCTGCTGCTTGACAGGCGCATGGTGTATATCGCCCAGCCGCCGCTCTACGAGGTCCGCTCCAAAGGCAGGAAGAAATCAGAGTACGTGCTGACCGAGAACGAGATGCGCCGGCGCATGATCGCACGGGGCCTCGAAGGGACCAGCCTGCTCATTCGCAATGGCGATAAGGGCAAGCAGGCCTCCAAGGGCAAGCAGGCGCCGAAATCAGGTGAAATGTCCGGACAAGAGTTGACCGATCTGGTGAAGGTCTTGGCGGAAGTGGAGCGCATCGTGGGGGTATTGAGCCGGCGCGGCATCACCTTCGGCGATTTTGTGAGGGATTACTACGACGGTCAGAGGCTACCGCGTTTCCTGATTCGCTGTCAGGGCCAGGAGCCGGAGGTTTATCATGAGGTGGGCGAATACGAGAAACGCCTCGAGCGGCTTCGCGAAGAGAAGCCGGACGACGAAGCAGACGGTGAGGCCGATGGTGAACGAGAGCCGCAGATTGTCGCGGAGGAACTTCATGAGATCGCCCGCATCAACGAGATCAACGAGACACTGAAAGCTGATTTGGGCCTCGACTTGACCGATTTTCTCCTGAAGCTCGAGCGGAGCGATTCAGGCGAGGCACTGCCGACCAAGTTCCAGATCACCCGCGGGGAGGAGAGGCACGAGATTGCTGCCTTGGGCGATGTCTGCCCCGCCATCCGTCAGATCGGCGGCAAAGGCGTCGACATCAAACGGTTCAAAGGGCTCGGTGAAATGAACGCCGACCAGCTCTGGGATACGACGATGAACCCGAATACGCGGACGTTGCTCAGCGTGCGGCTCGACGATGCCGGCGAGGCGGACCGGCTGTTTAGCATCCTGATGGGCGACAACGTGGAGAAACGGCGCAAATTCATCCAGGATCACGCCCTGGAGGTGCAGAACCTCGACGTGTAAATGAAAGCCCCCAGCGCCGAAGACGCCGGGGGCTCAAGTTGCCTGGGATTGCCTATCGGGGCTAACGGGTGCGGATGCCAGTGCTAATCGAAGTCATGAATGCAGGGCTGCTCCCCTCTCCAAGGTAGGGATAGGTCCGCACTTGAACGTTCTGCCGGAATTGGTCGAGGGTCAGATCACCCTTGGCGTAGGAATTCACGTCGGAGGCGCTGGCCCGTATCATCAGCATGGTGGGCACCGCCATGATCACGTCGTCCGGGACGCCTCCTTTGAAGACCCGGGTCCTCCCGCTCTTCTCGACGACGACGACGCTCTCGGTTCCCGGGAGCGACTTGATTTTCTGGATCTTGTCTGAGACAGACTGGCCGATCACGGTTACGACCACGGCTTCGTCGGCCGCCAGGCTGCGGATGTTCGCGGCGTGTTTCAGCGCCGTGATCAGCGTCGTCTTGAGGCTTTCGACCTTCTCGGCGCTGTATTTCTCTGCCTCTTCGCCCGGCTTGGGCTGACGGCTGGCCCGTTGCGGCTCGTAAATCTCATCCCGCACGTTCGCCCAGACGGGGTCCACCTCCGCCTCGGCCTGTGGCTCTGGAGTCTCCTCGGCCGCCGGGCCCGGGGCCAGCGGGAAACTCACATCGATCGTGAACAACGCCCCGTAGCCCTGCAGGTAGATGCTCCGGGCGCCCTGCACGCTCTGTCCGATGAGGGCGAAGACCGGGTTGGGGCCACCGGAAGTCAGGTTCGCCTGGCGCAACGCGTTCTGGAAGATGCGCGCCATGACGGTCATGTCTTCGTTGGCCGCCGCGAGGACCTTGATGCTGATCTCCCCGGCCGGCACGACGAGCACGGAGCCCTGTGAGCCGCTGTTCGAGAAGGGATCGAAGTTGAACCGCTCCTTCGCCGACGCCCTGACCGCGACGGCCGTGCGCCTGCTCGTGCTCGTCGAGCTCCCGACAGAAGACGGCACAGGTTGCGGGACTACTTGGGCGAGAAGGCCGCCGGTGGCGATCAGGGTCGCCGCTGCCGCCAGAGCGATTATTCGCATCATCATCTTCATGACATTCTCCTCTAATTCATACGATCTTGGTTGTGTTGGGTCTGAATCGAAGTATCCAACTGCGTATTCGCCAATAATCTAACCATATCCTCTTGCGTCCGCTGGAACCCCGTCTCGGTTTGCGAAGCGAGGCTCACCAGGGCCGTGCCGAACTGGGCGTTCTCCTCGGCGCGCTTGGCCTCGATCTGCTCCAGCACCGTCGCAACCCTTTGTCGCTCCTGTAGAACGAGCTGTTCGAGAAGCTGATTGGTCGCCGTGTTGGAGGCGGTGAACGTCTGAACCGCGAAACGATTCAAGTCCGCGCGGTATTGCTGGGTCAGATCGTCTTTGAGCCGGACGTAGCCCACCACCATGGCCTGCTGGCAGTTGCGCGTGGCTTCTTCGACGACGCTCGCGCGAATCGCCGGCTCCAGGGAGCCCGCCAGCGCAGGCAGCAACGCCGCCCGCAACGCTTCAATGTCAGGCTGGGGCGCGCTGACCCTGCCGAAGACGTATCCCGCGGCAATGAGCACGACCGCGGCGGCCGCGCGCCGAGGCGTGTTGCGTGCTCGGTACTTGCAGCCCCGAGCTCCGCTTGCGCCTCCGCCAGTTGCGCCAGTGTCTCGTTGATAAGTTCTTCAGGTGGCGCAGACGAAGCGGCGCGCTGTTTCAGATCGGCGCTGGCTTTGGCCAGGATGTCTTTGCTTTCATCTT